>CAYYOX010000139.1:4444-12394 GCA_964473065.1 uncultured Planctomycetaceae bacterium
CCCGAACGTGTACAGCGTGCCGCCGCCGTCGAAGTCTTGAACCATCGTGCTGGATTCCGGATGACCGTGTTCGGCCGTAGCCGCAGATCCCCAATCGGGATCGATCGGCGCGTTGCGGTCGGCCACCTCCACGCCGTTAAGGTAGGCCACGAACCCGTCGTCATATTTCATCCGCAACTGGAGCGTGTCGATCGCCGTCGGGTCAGCCACCTGGAAGGGAACGCGGATATAGGCCGTGGAACTCTGGTTCCGCATGGCGCCCCGTACGTCGGCGCCGATCAGAGGGTCGTAGTCCGATCCGGTGTCGTAACCGATGCCGGTGGCGCCGGCCGTCCAGCCGTTATCGTTGAAGTCGATCGCGGTCCACGTCTCGGCCAGTCCGCCGTTGGAAGGAATCAGGACCGTGGCCGCCGCGCCGGCGTCGATTAGTGTGCTCGTATCGACACCTTGCGCAAGACCATACGAGATATCCGAATACTGCTGGGGAAACTGGGGTACATATTCATGGGCGATCGTGGCGCCGTCGGGCTGGATCAAGCCGAGGTATTCCCCACTGCTGGTGAGGCGGAAATCCGTGTGCAACTCACCCGGCACGTCGAAGCGGTCCTTGTTCGAGGCAAACACGACCAGATGATTGCCCGGATCCAACACAACGTCAGCGCCCGCCGTGGGGTTCGGAAATTGCCATTTGGTAAGATCGGCCCGATCGTCGGTCAGGAACCAGCCATCGAGTTGAACCGGGTTGGCCGTTGGATTGTAGATCTCGATCCAATCGGAAAACTCGCCATCCTCGTCGGCCAACCCGTCGTCATTGATCGCCAGAAGCTCACTGATCAGAAGCGACTGACCGTTCAGCACCAGCCGCGGTTCCAGGGCTTCCAATTCGAGATGCCTGCGAAACGACTTATCCGGCCGGGCCGGCAGTCGCCTGGATTGAACTCGCGTTTGGATCGCCTTGGCCATTTTGCTTCGGAAGCTACGCAACATAGACACCTCCACTGAGTGCGCATTCTCAACGCTGCACGATGCCCGCCCAGGACGCGACGACAAGTTGAAACTCCACGAAAAACCTCCCGGCGAGTGCATGACCCGGCGCTTGCCGAACGGTTGCGGTCCAGGCACTCTGCCACAGTCGACTCGCCCATTATAGCAGGGGCTCGTCATGCACGCAACTTCTTGGCACCCGTTCTTCAGAATCGTGTGCTGGAGATGGCGGAACGCTGGCGCGGAAACCGCCACGCGCTTCGGCGATCACGCCGACAGTACGATTGGTGCACATCCATGGCCTGATTGTGGGGTGTCTTGGCCGTTTGGCACCAAGGCCCACACGTCTAACCGGAGCAGAGATCGATGGCAACAAAAACCTGCCATGTCTGTGGAGACGAACGCCCCGTCGAGGAATTTCGCCTTCGTAGCCGCGATGGCGAAGATCGCCACAACAATTGCAGAGCGTGCTACACGGAATACATGCGCGAGTATAACAGACGACAGCGGCACAAAGAACGGGTGCGGTCTCGTTTCTACGTGGTATTGCATGGGCAACTGGATCTCTCGATGCGTTTGTATTGACTCCACATGGCGTCCCAGCGGCGGGATTTCACGTAGGTACGCAAACTGAAAATGTGTTGTCCGCCGGAGCGGCTCCAACGCATGCCGCTACGGCATAGACGCGTCTTGACGACGCTCTTGCAGGCCGCTGCAACCGGGCCGCTGCCAATCGGGCAACCGTTACGGCGAAACGACGTAGAGAAGTGGATTGAACAACAGCGATTGGAGGACGGCCGAGCCATGCCTGAAAAAATCCCGGGGGTTTGGGGGCTGGCCCCCATATCCAAAATACACTAATTCCGACAAGCAGGTGTCTCAAACAGGTTGACACGTTCCGGACAGGCTACTTTACAAAGAGTCAAACAAAGTAGCCGGTCGGCCCGAACGGGGGGTATCTCGGGCAGTTCCAGATACGGTCGCTAAATCGGAATCCCGCAAGAGGGTATGAGTTTCTGGACGGCCTTGGCAACAGAAAGGAGCAAGTAGACTGGCAGTGGTGTGGCTATTAGAATACATGGACGAGCGTGCTTGCGCTTGGCTAGAACCAAGGGGCCTTACCGGCCGCTGGGCCGCCGCACATTCTAGGTAAGGGGTAAGGAGTTGAATACGAAAGGGGGACAATCAAAAGTACTAATGGTTTCCCTTTCAATTGCCTGGGTGATCAGTATCCTCTTTATAGCCGGATGTTCACCGGCCCATGCAGACGATGAACAAGCTGTTTCATTCGAGATGGGCGTTAAGATCCCGATGCGAGACGGTACCAACCTGGCTGCAACAGTCTACAAACCGAAGAACATGCAGAAACCTTTGCCGGTTATCCTGCACTTGACTTGTTATATCGCTGACGGCTGGTCATCTCGCGGCCTATGGTATGCGAGGAGAGGCTATGTCTCCGTGGCAGTTGACAGCCGTGGGCGCGGGAACTCTGAAGGGAAATTCAAACCATTCGTGAATGAGGGGCGTGACGGATATGATTGTGTGCAGTGGATTGCCGGTCAACCGTGGTGCGATGGAAAGGTGGCCATGATAGGAGGATCCTACACGGGCTGGGACCAGTGGACTGTCATCAAAGAGTTTCCGCCGCATCTAGAGAGTATCTGGCCGGCAGCCGCCGCTTACCCGGGAACAGAAGGAGTACCCAAGAATCGAAATATCAACCTTCCGTATATCATGGTTTGGCTTACTACGACCAGCGGAAGAGCTCGCGGACCTTCTCTTGGCGGCACATTCTGGGATGGATGTATGTATGAAATGTACCGAAACCATCTTCCCTTCAATACACTCGACAAGATCTGTGGAAACACAACGACAGAGTTCCAAACGTGGCTCAAGCACCCCGCTGTAGATGCTTATTGGGACGCGATGAATCCTTCCATTGAGGATTATGCCCGGATAGACAAGCCCATCATGACGGTCACCGGATACTTTGACGCCGACCAGACAGGAGCCATGACTCACTACCGGTTACATATGCAGCACGCTTCACCGGAGGCCCGAGAGAAACACTATTTGATCATCGGCCCCTGGGATCACGGAGGTGCGCAACAAGGCAAGAGTGAGAATGCAGGTTTGAGGTTTGACAACGCTGTGTTTGACCATAACGAGCTGCATAGACAATGGTACGATTGGACCCTGAAAGATGGCAAAAAGCCCGAGTTTCTAAAGAAGCGCGTCGCCTATTACGTCATGGGTGCGGAGCAGTGGAAATATGCCGATAGTCTCGAGGCCATTCCAACTACGCCTGTGAGGATGTATCTCGACTCCAGCGGGGATAGCGCAAACGATATCGCTCTACCCGGCACGTTAAGCAAGAAACGGCCAAGTAAGTCGACTTCAGATAAGTACACCTATGATCCGCTTGACACTCGTCCGGGAGAGGTGGAAATGAAACTCGGCGGAGAGCCGGGCTCTTATAACATCATGTATTATAGCGCCAACACGCAGCGTTATGCCTTGAACTTCAAGGAATTCGGGAATGGCCTTGTTTACGATAGTGAACCCTTCCCTGAGGATATCGAAATAACAGGGTATCCAAAGCTTGTCGTCTGGATCGCGATGGATGTTCCGGATACAGACTTTATGGTGACGCTCCATGAAATCAAGCCCGACGGAACGAGCATTCAACTCACGGATGACGCCCTGCGCGCGAGATACCGGGAATCTAATCGGGAGGAAAAGCTGGTCACACCCGGTGAAATCACCCGTTATGAATTCAAACAATTCTGGTATTTCTCGCGACTGCTCACTAAAGGAAGCCGATTGCGACTCGTCTTCTGGTCTCCGAACTCTATTCGTCTGGAGAAGAATTACAACAGTGGCGGCGTGGTCGCTGAGGAATCCGGAAAAGATGCCCGGACCGCACATATTACTTTGTATCATGATTCCGAGCACCCGAGCTATGTAGAGATTCCGGTGGCAAAGATACCTGAAGCGGAGAAAGCCGCCCGCAAAGCCAAGGCGCGCCGCTTAAGGGAGATCGAGGCCGCGACCATCGATCAGGTGACGCCCAACACGAAGTCCGAAGACGATCACAATCTGCAAGGCGAGGCAACCGTCTCTGGAGACGCCTTCGGGGGTAAATATAGGGGCGCGCACCAGGGCGGCTGGTTCTCCTACGACATGAAGGTCCTGCCTGAGCGGCCGGTCCGCCTGACGGTCACCTATTGGGGCGGCGACACGGGCAACCGGATATTCGACATCCTCATTGACGGCCGCCGGATCGTCACGCAGAAGCTCACCGGGTCCAAACCGGGTAACTTCATAGACGTAACCTGCGACGTACCCGCCGACCTGACGAAGGGGAAGCAGAAGGTGACGGTCAAGTTCCAGCCCCACCCGGGCGCCACGGCGGGAGCCGTTTATGGCTGCCGGATCATGAAATCAGGGGAGTGAATGTCGGTGTGTCGGCATAATAGCGGATAGTTAAATCGAGTTCAGCCTGTAGCTGTGCTTGGACATCAAGCGTGAAAACCACAAGGAGATTTGACAATGCGAAAGACAAGAATTGTTTCGTTGACCCTGATAGTATCGATGATCGGCTTATTACCCTTTGCCTCAGGAGCAGAAGAAACGAAAATCACGGCGATTGTCGGCGGCACACTAATTGACGGCACTGGCGGCGAACCGCTCTCTGACAGCACCATAATTATTAGAGGGGACACAATCGAGTCTGTTGGCCCTTCTGCATCAACCACAATACCCCAAAACGCTACGGTGATTGACATCACGGGAAAATGGATACTCCCCGGTTTCATAGATCTCCATCACCACTTGGGATATGGCGACAGATCCCGTAGTATGGCGACGCTGCGTGCACTGGACATGATGAACCGAATGCTCAGCGCAGGAGTCACGGCAGTACGGGATGTTGCCGGCCACGTAGAACCAATGCGAGCACTAAAAGAAGCGCAAAGGCGCGGCTATATCTCCAGCTTACGACTTTTCCCCTGCGGCAATCTGCTCACCACCACAGGCGGCCACGGTGACGCAGGGTGGGGGCAACGGGATGATATCGGAGTCATGATTGTCGACGGCCCGTGGGAATTCAGAAAAGCTGTCAGGCAAATGCACAAAGCAGGGTTTCGGCATGTCAAGATATCCCCTACCTTCACCCTCGAAGAAGTTGAAGCGGCAGTCGATGAAGCCCGCATTCAGAGCATGAAAATAACCAGCCATGGCGGAGGTGTTTCCGATACCGTACCGCCCTCAATGACTCGGATTGCTGTTCAGGGGGGTGTTCAGTGTATCGAACATCCGCCCCAAATGAGTGAAGGTACGCTGGAGTTGATGGCCCAAAAGGGCGTACATTGGGTGCCGACGATTAGCGTATATCTACGGCAGATCCAAGTACCCGGCTTCCATCCGATCTTGATAAAACGAGGCTGGAGCGGCACGATGCACGAAGATATTTTCAAGAAAGGAAAAGCACTGGGCATTCTCATGGGTATCGGCACGGACTACGTGGCCTATCTGGATGAATATCCCGGACCTTACTTTGCAGAAATGAATACGTTTGTAGACCTGGGTTGCACGCGAATGGAAACTATCGTTTGCGCCACGAAAAATGGCGGCATTATTCTCGGGGAAGAAGATAACATCGGAACGCTCGAGGCAGGTAAATTGGCCGATCTTCAAGTCATCAGCGATAACCCGCTCGAATCATTCGACGCGCTGGGACATCCGGAAATGGTAATGGTGGGAGGCGTAATCCATCGTTATGAACGATGAGTGTTGACGGGATTCACAGGTAGCGCCTTCTCTTCTACACGACCAGCGAGCACTGCCTCGAAGGCGAGAGAATGGCCACTGAGCTGGCGAGTGATCTTGTCGCAGAAGGTGTTTGGAGGAGTAGCCACGCTCGCCAGATCGCGGGAGAACGACCAGTTTGCCCTGCTTCCTCCACGCTCTGGCGAGCGTGGCTACCGTTTTGAGACAAAGCCTAGTTCCGAGGTATTGCTATGAAACATCTGTGTTTCTTCTTGATCCTCCTGGCGCATATCTTTGCCGACAGAGGCCATAGACTCTATGGCCAGAAGATCGACGTTTATAGCCGGACTTTACAAACCGAACGGAGCCGGGAATTTGACGTCATTCACTATCGCATTAAACTGAGATTCGACGAGGACAAAGGGATGTTCTGGGGTGAAACCACGATTGTCTTTCGCCCGTTAAGCGATGGTTTTGAGAAATGCTCTTTTGATGCCGAGAAATTCACCGTTTCCTCGGTCAGAGACCAGGGTGGTCAACCATTGGAATTTCATCAGGGCGATGGGAAGATTGGCATCTCTCTGGGGCAAAAATACGATTATGGTGACGAGTTGTCTGTTACCGTGCAGTATTCCGCCAAAGATTGCAGGGCGTCGAGGAATTTCCCCTTGGGTATTTCGTTTGCCGAAGCAAATGAAGCACACCCGCAGCTTATTCAGGCTCTGTCTTTTCCTAACGGAGCGCGTCATTGGTTTCCCTGCTACGATCATCCCAATGACAAGGCGACTATCGAAGTGATCGCAACCGTTCGAGAACAGTACAAGGCCTTGTCAAACGGCAAGCTCATGAGCGTCACCGAAGATGCAGACAACAAAACCAAGACATATCACTGGAAGCAGGACCGGCCGCATAGCACCTATCTGACCGTATTGGCGGCGGGGCCATATCATGTGCTCGAGGATTCACTGGGAGATCTTGCGATCAACTACTGGGTTTATCCCAAGGATGCGGAGAATGCCAAGCTATCATTTTGCCAAACACCGGAAATAATCGAATTTTTCACTCGGGAATTCGGGTACGAATATCCCTGGGACAAATACGACCAGATTACTATTCCCGGTATTGGCGGTGGAGCGGAATGTACATCGGCAACCCTACTCGGGCACGGGACGATACATGATGAAAAGGCGGACAAAGATTTCCCCAGTCACTGGCTGATCGCCCATGAGGCGGCTCACCAGTGGTGGGGCGATCTGGTAACGCTGCGCGACTGGGGGCATACCTGGATCAATGAAAGTTTCGGCACGTACAGCGAGCATCTTTATATCAAACATTCTCTCGGCGCCGATGAAGGGGCCGTCGATCTGCTGGCCAAGAAGAACGCTTATCTAGGCGAGGCTCATAGTCGGTACATGCGCCCGATTGTCTTTCACCGATGGGACAAGCCGCAGCAAAACTTCGACAGACATACCTATCCCAAAGGGGCGACGATTATAAACATGATGCGCTGGATTTTGGGAGACGAGCCTTTTCGCAAAACTATCTCGCATTTCCTGCACAAACATGCTTACGGCCCGGCAGATACCCATGATTTTATAACTGCGGTCAAAGAAATGACCGGACAGAATTTGGACTGGTTTTTCGAGCAATGGTTTTTCAGCCCGGGCCATCCGGTGTTTGACGTCTCCTATCATTGGGATGACGGCAATAAGAAAGTAGAACTGAGAATTGCCCAGACCCAGGACACCTCCTGCCGGGTTCCCGTCTTTAGAACACCGGTGGTAATTGCCGTTGTAACAGCGGAAGGAAAGAAGACAGAAAGAGTCTGGCTCGAAGAGAAGGTGGAGGAATTTGAAATCGCATCTGATCAAGAACCGTTGATGGTGAGGTTTGACGAAGGGAATTTCCTCTTGAAGGAGTGGACTTTCGAGAAGACGACCCGGGAACTGATCTATCAGTTGGAACATGATGATGTCATCGGCAGAATGTGGGCTGCGTCGGAGTTGGGTAAGATCCAAAAGGACGCCTCGTCAGCGGCGGCACTGTTGTAGAGTGCCCGAAAGGATCCCTCCTGGTCTGTCAGAAGAGCAGCAATTGAGGGGCTGGGCTCGCCTGAGAATGAAGAGCATACGAATATCCTGAAGCAAAAATGCGTCGATCATAATCCGTGAGTCGTCGGATGCGCCCACGTGACGT
>CAYYOX010000140.1:0-4752 GCA_964473065.1 uncultured Planctomycetaceae bacterium
CAAATTCCAAAGCTATCGAGACGTTGTTACTGTCCATTTTTCGTGGGGAAGACCATTTTCCCCCTTTCCCTTGTTTTCCTCCCCGTGCGTTGACTGCCATCTGACGCAATCCCCCGCCGAATAGCCGTCTCTTACGGCACTAGCGGGCGGCACTTGCCCGCCGCTGCCTCCCTAGACAGGCAGATTCGATCGGCTATAATCCTGGGTTCTACCATGCCGAGGCTGGGCCAGCTTGGCCTCTCCCTTCCCGCGATTTCACACACCCTCCGGAGTGATTCACGATGAGCCAACCGCAAGACAACGCCACGATCGAAGCCGAAGGGCTGTCGAAGTATTACGGCGATTTTGCAGCCACCGAGGACATCTCATTCAAGATCTACCAGGGCGAAGTGGCGGCGTTTTTGGGTCCCAACGGGGCCGGAAAAAGTACCACCATGAAGCTCTTGACCGGCTACCTGGCCCCGTCGGCCGGCTTGGCCCGAATCGCCGGACACGATATGTCCGACGACCGGCTGGCTGGCTCCGCGCGATTGGGATATCTGCCCGAAAACGGACCGCTCTACCCCGACATGACCCCGCGTGCCTTCTTGCAGTTCTTCGCCAAGGCCCGAGGCCTCGCGTCGAAACGCACCAAAGAGCGGATCGAGGCGGTCGTCGAGCAATGTGCCTTGGGCAGCGTAATCGGCAAACCGATCGGCAAGCTCTCCCGCGGTTATCGCCAACGGGTGGGTATGGCCCAGGTCCTGCTGCACGAGCCGGACGTCTTGATCCTCGACGAGCCGACCGCCGGCCTGGACCCCAACCAGATCCACGAGGTCCGCGAGACGATTCGCAAGCTCGGCAAGGACAAGACGATCCTCCTGTCGACCCACATCCTCCAAGAAGTCGAGGCGATGGCCTCGCGCGTGTTGTTCATCAACGAAGGCCGGCTGGTGCTCGACGGGTCGTTCGCCCAGTTGACGGCCGACGGCGTTTCGCTGGAAGAGCATTTTCACCAACTAAGCAATAAAACCGCGCCGGCAAACGCCTGAAGCCAAACGCGGCCGGCCTGAAACCAACCTCCAAACCATCCCCAGAGAGTTCGGTACCCAACCATGAATACCAACGTATTACGCGCGGTATTTTCGCGAAACTTTGTCAGCTATTTTGCCAACCCGACCGGCTATGTGTTCATCTGCGTCTTTGTGCTGTTGAGCTCGTTTGCCGCCTTTTGGCCGTTCGAGTTCTTCAACTCGAATCTGGCCAATCTCGACCAGCTCAACAAGGTGTTTCCCTTCATCATGTTGATCTTCATTCCGGCCATCACGATGAGTGTTTGGGCCGAGGAACGCCGCATCGGGACCGACGAGCTGTTGCTGACCATCCCGGCCGGCGACTTCGACATCGTGCTGGGCAAATACCTGGCCGCCCTGGCTATCTACAGCGTCTCGCTGGCGTTCTCCATGTTCTGCAACTTCATCATGCTGGCCTGGCTGAGCATGGCCCAACTTGACGTCGGTCTGTTTATGGGCACGTACTTCGGCTACTGGTTGGTCGGCGTGGCCATGCTGGCCGTGGGCATGATCGCCTCGTTTCTGACCCAGAACCTCACGATCGGTTTCATCCTCGGCGCCGTGTTCAACGCCCCGCTGGTGTTTGCCGTGACCAGCGACGCCATCTTCGGACCGAAGTGGGCCCGCCTGGTCAAAGAGTGGAGCATCGGCGAGCAGTTCGGCGATTTCGGACGCGGGATGCTGAGCCTCTCCGGCGTGACCTACTTCGTCGCGATCATGGCCGTGATGCTCTACCTGAGCATGGTCTTCATCGGCCGAAGGCACTGGGCCCGCGGTCGCGATTGGCACATCATGGCCTGTCATTTCCTCGTGCGAACCGTCTCGCTGGGTGTGTTGGCCGTTTGTGCGATCACTCTGTTCTATCACTTCGACGTGCGGCTAGACGCCACCAGCGCCAAGCTCAGCTCGCTTTCGTCGGAGACGCGCACCTTGCTTAAGGAACTCGACCCGCAACGTCCGGTACAAATCGAGGCCTTCGTCAGCCCCGACGTGCCCGAGTCGTACGTCCAAGCCCGGCTCGACCTGCTGCAAATGCTCCGCGAGCTTCGCGCCCGCGGCGGCGGCAAGGTCAGCGTACTGATCAACGAAACAGAACGCTTCAGCGAAGAGGCGGCCCGAGCCGAACGGCGCTATAACATCCGACCGCGTCGCGTGGTCAGCTTACGCCGCGGCGCCATGGCCGAGGATTACATCTTCATGGGCGTGGCGTTCACCAGCGGTCTGGAGAAGGTGACCCTCCCGTTTGTGGATCGGGGGATCCCCGTCGAATACGAGTTGGTCCGCTCGATCTGTACGATCACCCAGCAGAAGCGTAAGAAGGTGGGCATCCTTCAGACCGACGCCCAACTCTTCGGTCAGTTCAACATGCAGACGATGTCCAGCAGCCCCAACTGGCCGATCATCGCCGAGTTGGAGAAGATGTATGAGGTGGTTCGGATCGACCCGAGCGCCCCGATCACCGAAGACCTCGACGCCTTGCTGGCCGTGCAACCCTCGTCGTTGACCCAAGAGCAGATGACCAACTTCATCGCGGCAGTTCGCCAGGGCATCCCGACGGCCATCTTCGAGGATCCGTTCCCCGGCTTCGCCTCGCAAGTGCCGGCCACCAGTGCTCCGAAACGCCCGCCCGGGGGTATGAACCCCATGATGCGTCAACAGGCGCCCCCCAAGGGTAGAATCATCGAGCTGTGGAATCTGCTGGGGGTCGATTTTTCGGCCAACCAGATCGTCTGGCAAAACTACAATCCCTATCCCAAGCTGGGCCACCTGCCCAACGAACTCGTGTTCATCGGCGGCGGGGAAGGCGGCAAAGGTTCCTTCAATCAGGAGCATAACGTCAGCTCCGGGCTCGAATTGTTGCTGTTCCCCTTTGCCGGATCGGTCACGAAGTTGAACTCCTCGCCGTTGACTTTCGACGCCCTGGTTCGCACGGGCGACGGGGCCGGCATCGTGCGTTACGACGACATGATGCAGATGTCACCCTTCGGTCCACGCGGTTTGAATCCCAACCGCAACCGGATCCCCGCCAACGAATCGTACGTGTTGGCCGCCCAAATCCAGGGAACCGTTCCGGCCGCAATGCCCGAAAGCCATCCGCCCGAGGAGAACAAACCCGAGGGGGAAAAGCCCCAGGAAACCGAAGTCAACGTGATCGTGATCGCCGACATCGACATGCTGCATCGCGAGTTCTTCATGTTGCGTGAGCAGGGGGCCAACCCGGAGGTCGGCGTCGACTTCCAGTTCGACAACGTGACCTTCGTGCTCAACGCGTTGGACGTCTTGGCCGGCGACGAGCGGTTCGTCTCGGTGCGGAAACGACGTCCTAAGCACTACACGTTGCAGCGGATCGACGAGCGGGTCGAGGCGGCCCGCCGCGCGACGGCCGAGATGCGAAACGAACAGCAAGAGCAGTTCAAAGAGGCCCAACAGAAGACGCAACAGGACCTCGACAAAGCGATGGACGAGCTTCGCAAACGAATGCAAGAGGAGAAGCTCGACGAACAGGAGATCCTCCGTCGAGTGATGGTCGCGATGAAGAACGGGCAACGCCAGTCGGATACCCGAGTCGAGCAACTTCGGACCCAAATGGAACGGAAGCTCAACGAAATCGAGACGGAGCAGGCCGTAACCATTCGTCAAGTGCAGGACCGATACAAGTTCTGGGCCGTAGCCTTGCCGCCGATCCCGCCGCTGATCGTGGCCGTGTTTGTCTTCTTCCTGCGACGTTCACGCGAACGCGAGGGTGTGTCCCGATCCCGACTGCGATAAGCCGATCCCATGCCCACGGTCGCCCGGGCTGTAGCAAAAAACTTTGAAGGAATAATCGAACGAGGAAATATCAAATGAGCGAAACAACCAAAACCGCCGCCTTCGCGGGCATAGCGATCGCCGCGGTCGCCCTGTTGACGGGCGTCACCTGGATGAGCCGATCCTGGGAGCCGATCCAAGAGGCCCACGACATGATCGACAAGCCGTTGTTCGAGGACTTCGATCCGCTGAACGTCAAGCGGCTGGAAATCCTCAAATTCGACGAGACGACCAGCACGATCAGCCCCTTCGAGGTGGCCGAGGTCAACAAGAAGTACTCGATCCCCTCGCACGACGACTATCCGGCCGACGCCGAGAACCAATTGGCCGAAGCGGCCGACAGCGTGATGGGACGCAAAGTGCTCTCCGTCGCCAGTGAAAGCCAGGGCGACCACTCGCTCTACGGCGTGCTCGACCCGGGTGATAAGGACCTCCAGGCCGGCGCCGTCGGCGTGGGTATCCGCGTGGTGATGAAGAACAGCGAAGGCAAGTCTCTCTTGGCCATGGTCATCGGCAAGGAAGTCACCGGCCAATCGGGACTACGCTACGTCCGCCGCGTGGGCCAGGATCCCGTCTATACGATGCTCCTCAGCACCGACAAACTCTCCACGAAATTCGAGGACTGGATCGAAGACGACTTGCTGAAACTCAGTACCTGGGACATCAAGCAGGTTCGCGTTCGCGATCACTCGGTCGACGAGGCCAATCGCCAACTGATCCAACGCGGCGACATGCTGCTAGCCTACGACGATGCGGGCGATCCTAAGTGGACCATGGCTCACGATCGGGTGTTCGAAGAAGGCCAATGGGTCCCGGTCGAAATGGCCGAAGGCGAAGAGTTGGACACCGAGAAGCTCGATGCCCTGAAGAGGGCCGTGGATGACCTGAAGAT
>CAYYOX010000140.1:4762-10338 GCA_964473065.1 uncultured Planctomycetaceae bacterium
GGGTTGAGTACCGACCTGAAGGCCGAGAAGGATTTCTCCGACAACAACGAGGCTGTCGCCTCGCTGATGCAAAAGGGCTTCTTCGTGGCCGAATTGGACGGGCGGGTCGAGTTGGTCTCCAACGAGGGCGATGTCCGCTGCGTGATGAAGGACGGTGTGGAGTACGTGCTGCGATTCGGCAACGCCACCGAAAGTACGGCCGCCGCCGAGCAGGAGGGCGAGGAAACCGAGGAGACGTCGAACCCGAATCTGAACCGTTATATCTTCGTCATGGCCGAGTTCAACCCGGACGCCATACCGGCCCCCGAGTTCGAAGCGATACCCGAAGCCGCCCCGGAACAGACCCCGGAACAACCGGCCGAAGCGGAAGCCGAGACGCCTGCCGAAACGCCCGCTGAAGAAACTACCGAAGAAACTGCCGAAACACCGGCCGAGGAAGCTGCGGAAACGGTCGATATTGAGGCCGAGCGCGAGCGGATCGAGAAGGAAAACCAGCGGAAGCAAGAGCAGTACGACGAGCAGGTCAAGGCGGGTCAGGAGCACGTCACGGAACTCAATGCCCGCTTCGCCGATTGGTATTACATCATCTCGGACGACGTCTACAAGAAGATCCACCTCGTTCGCGACGACATCGTCAAGCAGAAGGAAGCGGAAGAGGGCGAAGCCGAGGCCGCCACGCCCGAATTACCCCCCGGCCATCCGACCGACGTCCAAAACCCGCTCGAGCAACTCGAAGAATTCCGCCAAGCCGGTCCCGTCGACGAGTAGCCAAGCCCCGTGGCGGCGTTTGCAGTTGGGCAAGTACAATTGCTGGAGGGACACCATGTGCCGAGTTTGTTCCGCTTTCTTGCTCTTGTTCGCGATGATGAACTGCTGCGAAGCCGCAGTGCCTAAAGTTACCTTGACAGGTGAAGTCGTCGACGCTCAATCGGGCGCACTCATCCCGGCGCGCGTTTATGTTCGTGCCGACGACGGCGAATGGCTGTTTGTCCGCTCGGCATCGGACGCAGGCTCGGCGGTCGAGTATCGCAAAGACCATTTGCCCGGCAGCGTCGAGATGCACACGACGATCTCCGCCCATCCGTTCCGTGTCGATTTGAAACGAGCCGACTTGCCGCCGGGACGCTTCACGATCCGCATCGAACGTGGCAAGGAATACGTGCCGGTGGAAGAGACGGTAGAAATCGGCCAGCAACCGGTGCAAATGAAGTTCCGATTGCAGCGTTGGGTCGACATGGCCGCGGCCGGTTGGTACTCGGGTGACACGCACGTGCATCGAACGGTCGAGGAGTTACCCAACGTGATGCGGGCCGAGGACCTCAACGTGGCCTTGCCGCTTTCCTATTGGGTGACGACCGCCTACACTCCACCCGGCTCGGGTGATCGCAACACGCCCCAGGACGTGAGTCCCGAGCCGATCTATATCGACCCGACCCGGGTGATCTACCCGGTCAACACGGAATATGAAATCTTCACGGTCGACGGCAAGCAACACACGCTGGGGGCCGTCTTTGCACTGGGCCACAAGAGGGCGTTCGAAGTGGGCGCGCCGCCCGTCCGACGTATTGCCGAACAGGCGCATCGGCAAGGCGCCTTGCTCGATCTGGACAAACATTCCTGGCCCTGGTCGCTGATGCTGGTGCCCGTGATGCGGGTCGATCTGTTCGAGTTGGCCAACAACCATATATGGCGTGCGCCCTTCTTCTTCCGCGAGTGGACCACCGACACGATCCCGTCGTACATGAATATCGAGACAGACGCGAACGGGTTTACCGAACGGGGATGGATCGATTTCGGGTTCGAGACGTACTACACGCTGTTGAACTGCGGCTTTAGATTGCGACCCACCGCGGGTACGGCCTCGGGCGTGCATCCGGTGCCGCTGGGATTCGGCCGCGTCTACGTTCATTTACCCGACGGATTCAGCTACGAAAAGTGGATGCAAGGGCTCGACGCCGGTCGGAGTTTCGTCACCACCGGGCCCATGCTGATGGTCGAAGTCGACGGCCGCCCGCCGGGAACAACCATCCGCACGAACTCCGAGGCGGCCTCGTGCAAGATCCAGGGCAAGGCGATCAGCGCCCGACCGCTCCGCTCGATCGAGGTTGTTGTCAACGGGCGGGTGGTCAAGCAAATTGAACCAACCAACCGCAAGAGAGCCCCGGCCGGCTTCGAGAACCCCCTGGCCGCGGAAATCGACCTAGATGGCTCGTCGTGGGTTGCGGTCCGCGTGTTCGAGGGTCATCCGGGCGGACGCGTGCGGTTCGCCCATAGCAGTCCCGTCCACATCGACATCCCGGGCAAGCCGCTACGTCCTCGCCGCCAAGAGGTCGACTACCTGATCGGCCGAATGGAAGAAGAGCTCGACCGCAACCGCGACGTACTTCGTGAAGAAGAACTGCAAGAATATCGCGACGCCCTGGAGGTTTTTAAGAATATCGCCAAAACGGCCCGCTGAGTGAGTCAGTCGGGTGCCGTGCCCGCGCTTGCCTGGGCATGAGAGATCGGGACTGCCTGACTTGAGGCCCGACACACCGCAGGTCTCTTTCGATTCATCTCTCTTTCGATTCATCTGAGGGGAAGCGTCTGTTGACTTGGAAAAAAGGCGCCGGAAGGCTCTTGACGCAACACACTCTTTCAGGGAAGTGACTCGCTTGGCTATGCCGGCAGTGCTTGCAGCTTGGCTTCTACGGCTTCCTCGCCGCCGAGAAAAACCATGCCGACCGTTATTGCCTTCAGCGGCACGTCGCCGAGCTGCTCGATACCCAGTTTGACCAGATCCTTGTGCGTGCAGAGAACGGCGGTCACCTCGAGCGGCTCGGCCCACTCGATCAGCGACTCGACATCGGCACGGTCGTAGGCGTGGTGGTCGGGGAACTCGCGGAAACCGATCACCCGGTAGCCGCACTTTTCGAGCGTATGGCGGAAACCGGCCGGATTGCCGATCCCGCAAAAAGCCGCCACCGGCTGGTCCCGCAACGAGTCCAACGGTTCTTCCCGACCGTCAAACGTAATCAGCCCGAGCGGCGCGTGGACCGCTTCGGCATAAACGGCCTCGGGTGCGTGCCGGCGGATTTCCCGGGCAATTTGCTCTCTTCTTTCCTCGGTAACACTATCGGCGCGGGTTAGAACCACTACGTCGGCGCGGCGCAGCCCGGCGATCGGCTCGCGCAACATGCCGCGGGGAAAGATATGCCCGAACCCGAACGGTTCGGTCGCGTCGATCAACACGATGTCCAAATCGCGGCCGAGTCGGCGGTGCTGAAACCCGTCGTCCAGCAGGATCAATTGACAGTCCAACTCGTCGATCGCCACGCGGGCGACCGCCACGCGGTCGGGGTTTTGCAAGTGCGGCACGTCGGGGAGCTTCTGCTCCAGTTCCAGGGCTTCGTCATTTTGCGAACCTTCCTGAGCCCCGTACCCGCGGCTGATGATCGTCACGCGCACGTCCCGCTGGCGAAGCCACTTCGCGATCCACTCGACCATCGGCGTCTTGCCGGTGCCGCCCATCGTCAAGTTGCCCACGCTGACGACCGGCACTTCGACCCGAAGCGTTTCGTTCGCACCCGAATCGTAGCGTCGATTCCGCCACCGCACGGCGCACGTGTAGGGGATCTCCGCCACGCGAAGCGAAAGGCGCAGCAGACCCGCCCAAATCCCGCGGCGTTGGCCGCCGACCAATTCGTAGAACCAACTCGGTGAGAGCACTGGGTCCCGTAGCCTCCTGCCAAGGAACGTCGGGCAAGCCCGACCGCTAAATGTTTTAACCGGTGGCCCGGGCCGCGAGACTCTCGCCGACGCGGCGTTTGAACTCGTCGACTTCCTTGGTCTCTTCGAATCCGACAATCATCACGTCGACGCAATCCAGATTCGTGACAAAGCGGACCGACTCTTCGCGTTTCTTAGGGTCGTCGCCAAACGCTCCCTCGCCAATGATCTTCATGCCGATCACGCCCTTGCCGGCGGCGTGTACCTTCTTCAACAACGGCACGACCTTATCGGGCGGGCCGTCCATTTTCGTGCCGAACGGGTTGATCCGCGCGTGGATCACGTCGACCCAAGGCTCGGCGGCAGCCGTCTCGATCGCCGAGAGCGCGTGACAGGAAATGCCGTGCGCCTTGACCAGGCCTTGTTCTTTCAAGCCGGCCAACAGGTCCATCTGCTTACGGAACCTCTCGGGCCAGTCGCCCCACATCATGCAATGGATCTGTACCAGATCGATGTAGTCGGTATCGAGTTCCTTCAGAAATCGCTTGACGACCACGTCGGCGTCGGGCCGCTCCTCTTCCGGAACGCCGCCGGGGTGGAACCAGATCTTTGTGCCGATCGTGTAGCTGTCTCGCGGTTTATCCTTCATCGCCCGGGCAAGGTACGGATGGCTGCCGTAGAGGTCGGCCACGTCGTAGAAGCGAATGCCCTGGTCGTAACAGTAGCGGAACATATCCTCGATATATTGCTGCCCGCGCCGCGTCAGGTTCGACTCGCGATTGCCGCCGCGCATCCCGGTCCCGATCCCCAGGCGGGACGCCTTGAGGCATTTCCCCAAAGGGATCAATTCGGTCGGATCGGTCGGCACAGGCGCGGCCCGGACCGGCGCGAGGTCCGCGGAGACCAGAGTCCCGGTAACCACCGTTCCCGCGGCGCCTAAGAATCTTCGACGTTTCATGCTCATGGCCCGTTCTCCCGTCTATTTCGTGGTTTGGGTGCAAAAGCTGCCGTAACCCATCATAAGCCGCAAGGTGCTCGGGAGCAACGGTCGATTTTTCGGACCGGTGTGGTGTGTTTACCGCCATTCTAGGGGAACGCAAGGGGTTGCCGCCCTGCCGGGACTGCGGGATAATCCGCCCACTGACTGACCATCCAACCGGAACTCGCCATGGCCCCGCGCCCTCAACTGTCGACTCGACTCTTCAGTTGCCTGATGCTCTGGGAACTTCTGCTGGTCGGCTGTCAGCCTACCGAAGAACAGCAGCGGCAGCAGATTGCCGAGACGATCCAAAGCGGCCGACAGTTGGCCCAAGGCGGCCGATCGGAGGAGGCCATCGCGGCATTTACCGAGGTGATTCGGCTCGATCCGAACTGTGCCGAGGCCTACGCCGCTCGGGCCGACGCCCGGGAAGTCCTCGGCGAGCTTCAAGCGGCAGTGGCCGACAGCAGCCAAGTCGTTCGCCTAACACCCGATGACCCCGAGGCCTACCGCCGTCGGGCCTGGCTCTACCTCAAACTGGACGATCAAGAGCGGGCCGACGCCGATCTGGCCAAGGCACGCCAACTCCGCCTGGCCGTGCCCTAAGGGGCCTTGCGATCACCACGCTCTTGGCGGATACTGAATGAGATCCTGTGATTGCAGGAGTTTTCTGTTTAGCCACCGCGGCCACGCGGTGTTAGCCGGCCAACACCGCGTGGCCGCGGTGGCTAAACGGACTTTCCCTGAATCACGAAATGCTATTTAGAACTCTAACCCCTAATCCCGCCCCATGCTCTCCATCGCCTCCTACGTATTGGGTCACCTTCGCAGTGTGCAGCTGGGCTCTGCACACGTCGGCCATCAGGCCGCGGTCCCCAGCTATCCGGCC
>CAYYOX010000140.1:10348-12353 GCA_964473065.1 uncultured Planctomycetaceae bacterium
TGGCGCCGAAGAAACAGGCCGTGGTGGCGGCAGAGACCGACTACTGCGGTCCGTTCTGCGCGATGGTCTGGCGAGGTAATCTCTTCGCCACGCAGTTCCATCCCGAGAAGAGCCAAGCCGACGGCCTGAAGATCCTCAAGAACTTCGCCGAATTATAGACCAATAGGGTCGCCGTGCCGGCGACCGCTAAACGCTCTGACACACTCGGGAATCATCCCGGCTACGGTTTGCCGGAGGCCAGATCCATGTCGACGCGCGGTCGGGCGTAGAGGGCCGCTTTGCCCTCTCGGATCGCTGCGAGGATTGTTTTGTAGTCGGGGTCGTTGCGGTCGGCGAAGATATATGGCCGGCCGTCCTTGTCGCGACACATCCCCAGTCCGCCTGCCTCTTTGGCCAGCGGCGCGGTTAGCATCAGGCTGTGGCTGGGATTGGTCAGGTTGATCCTAAGCTCGGGGCCGATCATCGCGGTTGTCGGCCAGCGCCATGGAAAGGCATGGGCCGTGATGCCGCGATAGGTCCAGATCTTACTCGATACGGTCGCCGGGCCCCCGTAGAGCGACGGATTGTAGACTTGACGCTCGTGACACGACATGCAGCGCCGCTGGAACGTCTCGCGCACTTGCGCGGTCCATTTGGCGCCTTTCATATTGGCCCCCATCCCCCAGGCATCGCGGCTGCCGACCGTCTCGCCTCGGCTGTAGACGTAGGTGGCATAATAGGGCACGTTGGCGTCGATCCACGTGTAAACGCGTTGACGGTCTTCCAAGGGAATCGTGTGTCCGCTGTGTTGGTCGGTATCGATGTAGTCGCATATTTTGCTGATTAGCGATCCGATCGTCTTGGGCGCGTTTTCGTCGTGATCCAGGCCGAAGACGTTGTGGTAGTTGACCAGATCCCGCTCGACGATGTTGTCGTACGACATGTTGAAGAACCGCGTCTTGTCGCCCGTCAGGTCGACGCTGCCGTCGGGTGTTTCCCCGTCGTGGCATTCGATGCAATACTTGTCCCACACGGGCTGGACCACCTTGACATAGTCGACAATTCCCCGAGTGCCCCAGTCGGGTCGCTTCGGGGTCGAAGGTTCGCGTCGTGCGGCCAAGGAAGAGGCGCTCCAATCGGCCGGGGCGATCGCTCTACCACGGTTCTCGTGGCATCCGATGCAACTTTGCCGCTCGCCAGGCATCACGTGCATGTCGGAGCCCATCCGCATCAGCAGTTTGCCCTCGGCGCTGAGTACGTTCAGCGAAATGTTTCGCAGCGCCGGCACCGTAAAATGGGCCGAGCCGTCCGACTCGATCGGCACCGTGCCGATCAATCGCCGTACGTGGACCGTCCCGCGACTGATCAGCGGCGAAGTGCCCCAGGCGTCCAGCAGGTGTTCTTGCGTCTTGGGCAATTGCTCCATGATTTGGATATACTTGGCCTCGCCGCGCTCGACGTGCGAGAGCAATCCCTGGTAGACATCGTGCACCAGCAGCGTGCCGGTATGCGTCGTTTCCGGACCACGATTGGCCTCGACCGGATCGCGATAGACGAACTCGGGGTTGTTTGCCTGCGGCACGATCACCGGCGGCGTGGCTCGCGGTTTCAACAGCAAAGGGCTCCAGCAACTCAGGTTGCCGGCGGCCTCATAGATACACTTGCGATTGCCCCGGTCGTCGATCAAATAGAGCCGGTTCTTCTGCTGCCCGTCGCCTCCGTAGGAGACGAGGAACTGTCGTTCGTTGACCGCCAGCGGGTCCTGGTAGCCGTAGCCGAACGTGGTGTCGCAATAGGACGGGATCTCGTCAGTGATGAACCGGAAGCCTTCGCCGCGGGGCGCCTCGGGGCCCAGTTGGTTCCAGACCAGCCCGAACATGCCGGCCTGATACGTATGATGCGGCCCAAACGTGCAGACGACTTCCGGCCGCCCGGGAATCGGTCGCGCCTGCCAGAACCCGGCCGGGTCCTCGATCGTGTTGCCGAAGAAGAGCTGAAACCGCGTGCCGTCGGGGTTCATCGTCCA
>CAYYOX010000141.1:0-11831 GCA_964473065.1 uncultured Planctomycetaceae bacterium
GAGTCGTCTCGCCCACAGACAGTCACGGAGCCGCCCTCGGGATCCGCGACCAGGGCCGTGCCGCCCCGGATGGCCACGGAAGTGCCGAAGTCACCGTCCCCCGTCGAATAGCTGCCCAACAGGGTGTCGACGGCCTTCCAACCGGTGCCGTCGTCTTCGAAAACGCATGCCAACCCGTCCTCACTCAACATAAACTGAGGGGCGCCGACAATCGCCTTGTTGCCGTCAATCGCAACGGACCAGCCGAAGTAATCGTACGCGAACTGGTCTCCGCCGGTCAACTCGGCCACCTGCGTCCAGCCCGAGCCGTCCTTTTCAAAAACGTAGGCCATGTCGAGTCCGCCTCCCTTGCTGACCTGTTTTCCTTTCTTGTCATACTGCGGTCTGTTTGGTGCCCCGACGATGGCCTTGTCGCCGCTGATGGCGACGGACAAGCCGAACAGGCCGCCTGCTTGGAGGTTTGCGGTATGCGTCCAACCGTTGCCGTCGTCTTCATAGATATAGGTCGTTCCCGTGAGGTTCTCCTCGGGCGATCCGACCAGTATGGTACCGTCGCTGATGGAGACCGAATGACCGAACTTGAAGCCGGGGGGATCTAGGCCGGAGAAGAGTTTAGCCACTTGCGCCCAACCCGTCCCGGTGTCTTCAAAGACGTAGGCCGCGCCGGGTAATTGAGAGTTCCGGTCCTGCGGAGCCCCGATCACGACCGTATTGCCGTCGATGCCCACGGAGCGGCCAAACCAATCGGCAGCCGCGCCGTCGTCGGGCAGGAGTCGGGCCACCTCCGCCCAACCGGCAGGGCCGTTCCGGAAGATATATGCCGAGCCCGAATTGTACCCATTTTCGTCGTCCCGCGGCGCGCCCACCACGGCCATCTCGCCGCTGAGCGAGACGGAGTAGCCAAACCAGACATAGCTTCCTTCAACGCCGTCGGTGCGCGTGAGTTCGTCCACCAGCAGGTCGGAGACCCAGGCCCGGGCGATCGAGGCCGGACAGATGATTATTGTCAAAACAAAGGCGAGTCGCCATGTCATGGCCATGGGATTGCTCCTTGCGGGAAAGTTGTTAGTAGCGAAAGGAAGAAGGGGAACCACCGAGGGCACAGAGAACACAGAGACGATTTTCTTGTTGTCTTTTCTCCGTGTACTCTGTGCTCTCGGTGGTAGTCCTAATGTATTGTGTCTGAAAACCTAACGGTGCCTGAGGTTAGTGGTGCAGGGGTTATTTCCGTTCATCGCTAGTATACCAGAACTTCGGCCTTCTGTAAACTAGCCGCAAGCAGGGGTACGCCTGCTTTTCCATTCATATAGCTGTTCATTTGGAAATATAGGCTAACTGGGCAGGTATTCACCCTCGACAGGGCCCATTCTTCTGTCTTTCTTGCGGGGATTTTGCCCGAAACGCTTGACCCGGCTTGCCCAATCGCTAGACTCAATGCATTGCCTGCGGGGGTTGTATGTACTCGCGCATACTGCCACTGTTGTTGGCGCTGAAATCTCGCGACGCGATCGTTTCTAGTTTTCGACTACAAGAATTGTCTTTTTGGAGGTGAACTGCCATGGGGATCAACCGATTCTTTGACCGTCGTCGTAAAACGCAATGAGACACGCAACGCCACACCCGGCGGCTGACTCGTCAGGCGAGGTTCGAACAACTCGAACAGCGTGCCCTGTTGAACGTAGCCGGTGCCTGGACCATGGTGCCCGACGAGGTGCTGGTCGGGCTGCCGACCGAGAGCCGACTCACTGAGGTGGGTGACTACGTGGAATCGCTCGATTGGCCGGCGGCCATCGGCCCGGTGACGGCCGAGAACGTGGACCTTGTCTTCAGCATCCCCCAAGGCAGCACCCCTCAAGGCGAGGACCGCTTTCTGACGGTGGTCCAGCTCTACCTGCAAACTCCGATCGATGTCCCGGATGCGGTGGCCGCGCTGGACGGGTTCGGCACGGTCGAGTACGCCGAGCCCAATTGGTACCTTCCCGGCGGAGGCGCCCAGGGAGTCGGCCAAGGGGAGCCGAACGATCCGCAATTCGCTTTGCCGGCCGGGGATCCAGACCGATACCACCACGACCTGATCGAGACGCCCGCGGCCTGGGAATCGTTACCCAGTGGAGAGTGGGGCGGCGAAGGCATCGTCGTGGCCGTGGTCGACAGCGGAATGGATTACGCCCATGAGGATCTCTACCAGAACATCTGGATCAATCAGGGTGAGATTCCGGCCGTCGTATTGGCCACGTTGACGGAGTTGCCCAATGACAACGACGACGTGATTACGTTCTATGACCTCAACGACGCGCTCAACTTTCCCAGCACGTACGTCGCCGACCACAACAACAACGGGTACATCGATGGCCACGACCTTCTCTATCTGGATGCCGCGGGTTTGGTACAGAACACCGATTGGATCAACAATGACGATGCCGACACCAACGGCTATACCGACGATCTGATCGGCTGGGATTTCCGCAGTGCGCTCCGCGATCCTGGAGACGAAGACAACGACCCGTTCAGCGAAGGGGAGGCGCACGCGACGAATATGGCCGGCATCATCGCCGCGCGGGCGCACAACGGGACAGGTCTTGCCGGAGTGGCGGGACGGGCAACCATTATGCCGTTGAGGGTCATCGGGCCCGATGATGGGGTCGATACGTCGCCCGACTTTGCTGGACGTTGCAGGGCCTTTGTTTATGCTACGCAAAACGGTGCTCACATCGTCAGCAGCAGTCTGGCCGTGCCCTACAGTGCGAATTGGGATCCAATCACTTATCGTGAGAGCGTAGATTACATGTATGCCAACGGAGTTCTGCACGACAATTCCGCGGGCAACTGGTCTCGATTCAACTTTAAGAATCTGAACTATCACCAAACGCTGTTCGTCGCCAATACGGACCCATCGGATATGAAATATAGTTACGGCGCTGAAGACGATCGGGGGAGCGATTATGGTACGGGCATCGACATTTCTGCGCCGGGTGTCAGCATATACACCACAACTCTCTGGGACGATGCCTACGATTACAGCGGAGGCACGAGTTCGGCAACGGCCGTAATTTCCGGCACGGCGGCGTTGATCTGGTCGCAACACCCGGAATGGACGCGCGACCAAGTGGCCGCCCAATTGCTCGGCACGACCGACAATATTGACCTGAAGAACGCCTATTTTGGGGTTCCATTCGACTCCCCCCCAGAAGAGCAGGTTTCGAAACCTTTGCAAGGGATGCTGGGTACGGGTCGGGTGAACGCGAGCCGGGCGGTCAACGAGACGCTACTTCCGCCGCGGATCGAGGGGATTCGCGAGATCCCGTATGAGGTGGCAACGAACATGACCCAGTTCACCGTCGATCTGGCCAATGTCTTCCAGGGCCCGACGTTCGACGCTCTTGGCGCCATGCTGACCACCAGCCCGATCGACGTAGCGGCCAACTGGGAGCTTTGGGACGACGGTTTCGATAACGAGCTCGGTACGGGCGATGACCAGCCTATCGCGCTGACGCTCCAGTACACGACGTCGGAGCCGGGCACTACCATCGGCGATTATTCCAACTACGCAGGCTACAAGATCGGCACGAACGACGTCACGTTCACGTTCGCCGCACTGGCCGGCGGGCGGTATCGCTTCAAGGCATTGGCCGACGGGCCCACGACCAACGACTTGCGCGACCCCTTCGGCGCGCTGTTGGACGGCAATGGGGACGGGGAAGGTGGCGACGATTATGTTCGCGATTTCTACGTGGGCACGCCAAGCAGGACGTTGGTGATCGACGCCTCCGCCCCGGGCATCACGATCGGTCCCAGCGCCAGTACGCAACCGCACGGAACGCTCGAAGTGACGATCGACGGCGAGCCCCTTTCGCCGGCGCCGCCCCCGTTGATGGAATTGACCCTCATCACGATCAACGGCTCGGCCTCCGACGACACGATCACGGTCGACTTCCTCAGCTATGACCTGGGCGCCAACACGAACTCGGTTCCGGTGATAATCAACGGTGAGGGGGGGAATGACAGTGTCACGGTCTATGGCGGGCCCGGCGAAGACGAGTTCTACGCCGACACATCGGGCGTCGGATTGGTTGTCTACACGATCCCCAGCACGCTTAACCCCGATCAGGTACGGACCTACGCGATTCTCACGGTTTCGATCTTCGACGTCACGGCCTTCGGAGGCGAGGGCACGGACGCGGCCGAGTTGATCGGCGGCACGGACACCGACGACACGCTCGTGAACCAACAGGGAGCCGGCCTGACCGACAACCTCCGATTCTATGACGCGCTGAACGGGGACTACGATTTCCAGATTGACCAGTTCGAGGAGGTCTCGGCCGCGTCCGATTTCGGCAGTGCCGATGTGGCAACCTTGTACGGTTCCGACGGCGACGATGTGTTTCGGGGCTATCACTTCGACTTCCCCGATGACCCCAGTTATGCTTTCGAGTCGGCCACCCTCAGCGCCGGCGAGTTGTTTCTTAGCATAGACGGTTTTCCAACGGTTACGGTCGACACGGGCGGCGGGCGCGGCACGGCGCACCTCTATGCCAACCGGGAGACCGAGACTGTCAATCCGCACACGCAGGAAACGTTCGAAGCGTCCCCGATTAACCGGGCGACACTCACATCAAGCGACGGTTGGTCGAACGAAGTCTCGGGCTTCGATATGGTCTACGTGCACGACCTGGAAGCCGAAGACACCCAAACGCTTCACCCGCCGCTGCACCCCAGCATCCACGTGCTTCCCGCCGACCGAAGCAATTCGGAGCTTGCGACGTTCTTCTGGGACGAGCAGGGCGACGGGGACTGGAAAGTGACTTCCTCGACGAGCGATCGTTGGCTAGACATGCACGGTGAGCCGTTGACCGGGTTTCCCGACGGCGCCAATGCGTATGCTGTTGTGGAGAAGGACACGGTTGACAATACATATGACCAAACGCTCTTTGGGCTGGAGGCGCTGAACGGTGCTACCGTGAACTTTTTCGGTCTGACGGTCGACCAATTGGAACTGGACGTCGACGGCACTGTCAACGTCCAAAGTTACGTCTTCGGCGATTTCGCCCTGCAAGACAATGGGCAATTTATCTGTAAGATCGATGACGCGTCCAACGGCCTGCTCACGGTCGAGAATACCGTAACCCTCGGCGCCGGCACGACACTCGCTGTGCAGGTTACCGACTTCTTGGGCGACCTGAGCAACCAAGCTCGTCAGTGGGGTGGTTACACGGAAGTCATTATTACTGGCGGAGTCGGTTCCGACACGTTTGGCACGGTCCCAAAGGCACAGGACGACCCCGCGCCCGACCACTTGGGACACGGCGTGTGGCTGACCAACTTGTACACTCTCGACGACGGCCATGGCGACGCGGTATACGACGACCCGAATAACGGCGATGTGCATCTCGACCTCTTCCAGGCCGCGCCCGGCGACACCGACGGAAACCGCAAGGTCGAAGGGTGGGACATCTTCACCATCCTCCAAGCCGGATTCTTTGGCGATGGCGTCAAGCCCGAGGTCAATTGGACCAACGGGGATTTCAACGGCGACCACAAAGTCAGCGGTGAAGATACGCTGGCATGGCTAGGCACCGGACTGTTCGGTGAAGGGACGTATTGGACTGGGACCGCCGCTCCCGCCAGTAGTCCGCCTGCTGCGCCG
Organism: uncultured Planctomycetaceae bacterium; assembly: GCA_964473065.1. GTDB lineage: Bacteria > Planctomycetota > Planctomycetia > Pirellulales > Thermoguttaceae > CAYYOX01. Next base: position 5,645 of record CAYYOX010000141.1, read on the forward strand.
CAGGGCGGCGGAAGTGCTCCGATGGGTATGGCTCAGGGTGGCTCGGCCGTGGAATTGGTCCTTACGCCTCAGGGGCTGATGATCGATACGCACGGTGTGGCGATCAACAGCTATGTGATCGAGTCGCAGTCGGGGGTCTTTACCGGTAAACGGGCCAAGAACTTGGGTATGTTTCGCGAGGATACCGACCAACAGATCAGCGGCGGCTTCGACTATGTGCTCACTGGAAAGCACGTGCTGGGCAAGGTGATCGGCGACGAGTTTGCCGCGGTCGATCTGGCCGCGGACCTGACGCTTCGCTATACGATCGAAGGCCAACCGGGCATCTACACGGCCACGATCGGCACGGCCTCGGCCGAGGCGTTGGCCTGGCTGGCCGACTATGACGCTGAGGACGAGTCGACCTTCTCGCACGGCGTCGACCCGGCGGCCGCCGATCGGCTGCTGGCTACGCTGTAGCGGCTGACAGTAAGAACGGTCTTGTGGTCGATGCGGTGTTGGTCGATCTGTTTCAGGCTGCGCCGGGGGATACGGACGGGAATCGGAAAGTTGAAGGGCCCGACATCCTCAATATCTTCCAAGCCGGGCTGTTTTCTCCGGGTTTTTCGCACGTCTTGAGAGGTTTTCTACAGAGCAGGTCGGGCGGGTTTTCCTGGAATCAAGCAAGACTATTTGGACGGCGTTGACTTCAGGTCGAGGATCAGGATTCCGCGGCCTACGCCGGCCGGGTCGCCCTGCTTGGCGAATTGGAAGGCGATGTACCGGCCGTCGTCGCTGACCACGGGATTGCTGGCCTTGTAGCCGGGATAGTTGTTGAAGAAGGTAACGCGTTGCGATTTGCTCGAACCGTCTAGCGCCAGTTTGTAGAGATCGATGCTGTCGCTGCCCTTATGGCTGTGGGCGTCGCATTCGACGAGCGTGTGCCGGCCGTCGGGGAAGATGCCCTCGGGCTCGTCGTATTGGTTCGGCGCTTTCGAGTAGTTGACCACCTCGGCCGTCTCGATATTTACGCCCATCACTTCGGTGCCCTGGTGTCCGTAGGCACTGAAGATCAGCTCCTTCTCGTCCGGCGGGCGAAAGTTTTGCGTCTCCAGACCACAGCGAAAGGGCAGATCCTTTTCGTCGAGGATCTTTCGCTTGCCGGTCAGTGTCGGTGTCCCGTCGTCGTAAGCGATGTCGGCCAGATGGATCGCATTGCCTTGGGTCCAAGCAATTCGCATGTTGCGGCGCGAGACGGCCGGGCCCTCGCTGCATTTCACACCCAAGGGAGTCGGCCCCGCGGCAAGATCTCGCTTGAGCACCCACAGCTCGGCATGTTGCTCGCTGCGACTGGGCCAGGGATCCTCGGCGTCGAACCGCCGGGCGCCGGAGAGCAGGATATCGCCGTTGGCCAGGTAAAGCGCCCGGGTGTATCCTTCGTGGAAATAGCGATGCGTCATGGGGCGGATCACTCCGGATTCGAGCTGCACTTCGTAGACGTCGCCGAAGGTCTTTTCGATGAACAAGATCCGTTTGCCGTCGTGGGACCAATCGGCCCGTTGCCCGAAGTGGGTTACTCGCCGGATATTCGGCGGCAACTCGTCCAGCGGCGATTTACCCCGCTGGTCACGCGACTGACCGCAAACCGTCGACCCACTCGCCACGACGACCCCTACCAGCAGCAATACGCCAATTCGATACCACATAATTCGCTCCCCTGGGTTTGGTAGTTCTTTGGTTTCGCCATGTCGCTGATTGTAGCACCCGCCGGACGGCTTTGCTATAATGGGCTGGAAATCGGTAAAAATGTCGGAAACCCCGGAGGAACATGCCATGTCCAACATCAATCGTCGACGTTTTCTTGGTCGTGCGGCAACTGTAGCGGGATGTGCGGCGCTGGGGCATATTGGCAATGGCGCCAGTGCACCAGCCGCCGAGAACCGCAACCTGCGAATCACGGCCGTGACGCCCCACGTGGTCCAAGGCGGGAGGTGTTTCGTGCTGGTGCGGACCTCCGAGGGCGTCACGGGCATCGGCGAGGCCAGCCCGATGAACTCCGCCACGGCCGCCCACCTGATCACGCACGCCTTCGAGCCGGTGCTAAGGGGCATGAACCCCTTGGACATCCAACGCTGTTGGGATGCCGTTTTCTACCGCACGTACAAGCAGGGCGTGATGGGACTTCAGCCGGAAGCGCTGGCCGGCGTGGACATCGCCTTGTGGGATATCCTGGGCAAGGTGACCGGTTTGCCGATTTGCCAATTGCTCGGCGGCAAACGGCGCGACGCGGTGCGGATGTATTCGAGCATCGGCGGAGGCGGTCGCTCTTCGGTGAAGCAGATGACCGAAAGAGCCCTGGCCGCGGTCAAGGAAGGGTTTACGGCCGTGAAGATCCGCATGGACTACGGACCCCTGCCGCCGGACGCCAACGTCAAGCATGACCTGGCTGTGCTGACCGCCGTTCGACGAGCGATCGGGCCGGAAGTCGAGTTGATGTACGACGTGAACAACGGATACAGTCTCGACACGGCCATTCGCGTGGCCGAGAAGTTGCGCACGCTGGATGTGATCCACTACGAAGAGCCGCTGGCCCAGACCGACTACGCCGGCTATGCGAAGTTGGTCGACGCGGTAGACATCCCGGTCGCGGCAGGCGAGCACGAATACACGCGTTGGCAGTTTCGCGATCTGATCCGGCAGGCGAATCCCGACATCTTGCAACCCGACGTGGTCAAGTGTGCCGGGCTGTCCGAAGCGGTCAAGATCGCCACGTTGGCCTCGGCGCATCACAAGCGACTCGTGCCGCACCAGACTCAGCCGACGATCGGCCAAGCGGCCAATCTGCATTTCACCTCGGTATTCGTCGCCGGCGACATGGCCCAAGAGATGATCCACGGCGGGCTGCAAAGCCCGTTGCACTCCTTGTTCAAGAATCCCCTGGAGTTTCGCAAGGGGAGACTCACGGTACCGACCGGCCCGGGCCTCGGCCTGGAACTGGATGAGGCCAAGCTGAAGGTCATATCGGCGTGAACGTCGCAAGGTGCCGCGATCGTAATACGAAGCTCCCGACTAGCGCACGACAATCTGACCGTGTAGCAAGTCGATGATACGGCCGATCAGTTCGGCGTGACTGCTTTCCAAGAGCAGATCGAGCTTCTCGCGGATCCGGCGTTGGTGGTTCATCTGTCGGGCCGCGGCGATTGTGCCTTCTTCGGTCAGGGCGCCGCCCGTGCCGACGCGGCTTTGTAGCTCGTCGAAATCGGCCTCGGTCCATCCGAGGAACAGCTTGGGCTCGCTTTGCAACACGTCCTGCAGGGCGGGGTTCGAGCGGCAGTCGAAGTCTTGGCGGTCCGTTTCGCTCGAATTGCGTAACAGGTCCGCGACCGTCACGTCGAGTCCTTCGGCCAATCGTTGAATCGTCCGCAAATGGGGCTTATTGGCGCCACCCAGCACGGCCCGAATCGTTCGCTCGCCCAGGCCGCTGTGCTGGGCAAGTCCTCGAACGGACAGCCCTGCGGTCCCCATCAACTGTTCCAAATTCCTTCCCAAGTGACTTGACATGGGCACGTCTCTCCCCAGGCGAAACGGGGACCCGAAAAAAAGGAAACTACCCCGATGACAGGATCATATACGTCTGTATACTTCAAGCACGTGACGAGGTCAAGCCTCCTTGGCCCGGTTTTTGAAAAGAAATTCATGGAATGACCCTGCCGAGGGGGACAGTGAAGCACTTTACGACGAGAGCCGGTTTGGCGGTGGAGGGTTGATGGTGAAAGAAAGTGAAGATACCGGGGTAGTGCGGTTTCGGGTGTGGATTACCACGTGCCATGAACCTGAGACGGTAATCGCCTTGGAACCGGCGGAAGAAGGGCCCATGTCGGCCGAGGAAGCGGCCGATGCAGAACTCGACCGCGCACAAAAAAAGCCCGCCACGCGCCTGTTAGGCATCGGCGCGCCACGGGCTCTCACCGCGGGAGTAAGCCTAACGCCTCGTGCGGTGTCCCTGGCAAGACGTCGGCAGCGAGGCAACCGCACCTAACGCCCTGCCTAAACAATTATAGCCTATGAATTGGGCCGGGAAAGGAAAAATCGAGACTTTTTTTTGGCTGATCCCGCGGCGGCAAAACTCACATCTCGCCGACCAATTCGTCGAACTCTTCGATCGGCATCGCAGCGGCCGTAAAGAAGGAGATATCCATAGTCCGTTTCAGCGACATCGAGGCTTTCATGGCCTCCGCCATGCGAGGCAGTTCGGCAATGATGACCAAGTCGTATTCGCCCATCAGTGCATAGACGCCTTTGATATGACCGCCGAACTGTTCGATCACTTGATGGGCCGCGCGCGTCCGATCAACGCTTACCTCCTCGGCTGCCTGCGCCGAGTATCGCCCGAACATGAAGAAAGTGGCCATGGGAACCTCCTGATTGCGAGAAACTGTGGTTGTTTGTCACTTCGCTCTAGGTTGACTCACTCGGTATCGTCTCCTCTTCTATCGTCCACGGATTGGGCCAATCGCCCCAATGTTTCAGATAGATCTGGTAGGCTTCGATTTGCTCGGCCTGTTGCTGAAGCCACTCTTTGGTTTGGGCGATGATCTTCTGCTCGGTTGCCAGGGAAACCTGACCCGCCACCACGCGGCTGCGGAGGAAAACGAAGAAAGTGTCCAACACATCACAGCGACAATAGTCGTTGATTTCCGCCAGTCGGCCAGCCTCGTACATATCCTGAACCATGTCTCCCTGCACGTCCATTTTGCCCGGTTTCCCCAGCAGATTGGCCGCGAGGTTCAGGCCGCCCGTGAATCGGGTCGATCCGAAATTGGTCAGCAGTTCGCACAGATCGATATGTGCTTTGGTATTATACCGATTTCGGGGTTGGTCGAAGGATTTTACGTCGGCTTGGAACCAGCCCGGCACACTGATCCCGTAGCGAAAAGCGGCCAATTCCAGCAGCGGGACGTCGAACCCCCGGCCGTTGAAGCTGACCAGCGTCGGCCGGCCGTACTTCTCCCATCCCCGCCAGAAATTCTCCGCAATCACGTGGGGTCGGAATTGCGGCTCGTCGAGCACCACCACGTCGATCAGGCGGAAATCGCCCGTCACCTTGCCCACGGCCACGGAAACGGGCAACTGAAACGTATAAGGGATAAAGTCGGTCTTGTACTTTTCGAGCAGTTCATCCCGATAGCGTTGCACGGCCTCGCTGGGGGTAAGCCCTTCGCTGCCGTAGCGGAGCTTGGCCACCAGATCGGCGTCGGCCACGCTTTCGATGTCGAATACGAGGTAGCGAACGCCGGCAGCCATAATCCCAGCAGCCATAATCGAGGTCCTTCCCGTCGGGAGTTTGCGTGTACCGATATCCGGTCGCCAACTACCCTACCACAACCGACCCAAATCGAGGAAGATAGGGGCCTTGGCAATTCGACCTATTTTTCTTGCCCAATCGAGGAAAAACAATGAATCGACAGCGGCTTTTGGAACGTTTCTTGCGATATGTCCAGATCGACACCACGGCCTGCGAACAGACCCAGCAATACCCCAGTTCGCCCGGACAGCTCGATTTGGGCCGCCTGCTTCTCCAGCAGCTTCAGGCCCTGGGCATCGACGCCGAGCAGGACCGCCATGGAATCGTCCTGGCGACCATCGCGGCCACCATCAATAAACCCGCGCCGACAATCGCCTTTTGTGCCCACCTGGACACTTCGCCCGAGACGTCCGGGACCGGCGTGAAACCGCAGGTGATCGAGAATTACGCCGGCGGCGACTTGACCCTAACTGGCGACCCGACGCAAGTGATCCGCGTTGCCGAGAATCCCGAGCTGGAAAGCCTCCATGGCCATACGCTGATCACGACCGACGGCACGACGTTGCTCGGCGCCGACGACAAGGGCGGCGTGGCCGTCATCATGGAAGCGGCCGCCTGGCTGAGCGAGCATCCGGAAATCGCCCACGGGCCGATCCGGCTCTGCTTCACCTGCGACGAAGAGGTGGGCCGCGGCGTTGATAAGCTCGATTTGAAGCGGATCGACGCGACGGCCTGTTACACGCTCGACGGGCAAGGGGCCGACACGATCGATGTCGAGACGTTCTCCGCCGACATGGCAGTGGTGACGGTTCGAGGCGTGAACATCCATCCGTCGATCGCCAAGGACCGGATGACCAACGCCATTCGGGCCGCCGCCCACTTCGTCGACCAACTACCCCGGGA
>CAYYOX010000141.1:11841-12348 GCA_964473065.1 uncultured Planctomycetaceae bacterium
TCGACCACCTCCCCCGGGAGGAACGCCCGCCCGAGACGACCGAGGGGCGCGACGGGTTTCTGCATCCGTATGATCTTGGCGGCGGGGTAGCCGAGGTGCAAATGCGGATCCTGCTGCGAGATTTCGACACGGCGAAGCTCGACGCCCACGCGAAGCTGCTCCACGAGGCGGCCGCCGCGACCATGGCCCGCTTCCCCGAGGCGGAGGTTCAAGTCGACATCAAGCCGCAATATCGCAACATGGCCGAGGGCCTCGACAAGGAACCCCGCGCGGTGACCCATGCCGAGGAAGCGTTACGACGCCTGGGCCGCACGGCCAAGTTGACGATCGTCCGCGGCGGCACGGACGGTTCCCGGCTGACGGAGCTCGGTCTGCCCACGCCGAACCTTGCCACCGGCCAACACACGCCCCATTCGCCACTGGAATGGGCCTCGCTGGACGAGATGCTCCAATCGGTCGAGTGGCTGGTGAGTCTGGCGGAGGTTTGGGGGGAGGGGAAGCCTAAAT
>CAYYOX010000142.1:0-12268 GCA_964473065.1 uncultured Planctomycetaceae bacterium
GCCAAGCCGACGGCGGCGGCGCCTCGCTGGTGATCATCGACCCGCAAGGCGACTACGACGATCCGGCCAATTGGCAAGCCAGCGGCCGTTACCTGGGCACGCCCGGCACGGCCGACGCGCCGGGCTTCGACGGCGTGGTGATTAACGAGGTCTTGACTCGTACAGAATACCCGCTGGTCGACGCGATCGAACTGTACAACACGACCGCCGCCGACATCGACATTAGCGGCTGGTGGCTGAGCGACTCGGGCGACGATGTCCAGAAGTTCGAGATTCCCGCAGGAACCGTCATCCCGACCGATGACTACGTCACGTTCTACGAGGGCCATTACATTGGCAGCACGCTGATGTTCGACCCGGCAACCGAGTTCGGCGGCCTTGGGGAGAAGGATTTCGCCTTGGACGGGCCGCGAGGCGAAGCGGTGTGGCTGATCCGCGAAGAGAGCGCGGGCACGTCGCTGCAGTTTGCCGACTACGTCGAATTCGACGCGGCCCCCAGCGGCGAATCGCTGGGACGTTGGCCGGACGCCAACGGCGAACTGACCCCCATGCTCACCCGCAGCCTAGGCTTCGAGAACCCAGCACCCCGGATCGGCCCCGACCTGTTGATTAGCGAGGTGATGTATAACCCGGCGGGTGGCGGAGAATACATCGAGATCTACAATACGGCCAGTTATGCAGTGACTCTGACCGGCTGGCGGCTGCGTAAGGGATTCGACTTCGACTTCGCGCCCGGTACGTCGCTCGATCCGCACGAGGCGTTGCTGGTGGTTTCGTTTGATGTGAACGATGCGGTCAAGCTGGCCGACTTCCGCAGCTTCTACGGCCTTGGCGCGGGCGTGCAGATCTTTGGCAATCCGAACGACACGTTCAGCGACACGGGTGAGCGGATCCAGTTACAACGCCCCGACACGCCGCCGCCGGACGACCCGCTCTATGTGCCGCACGTGCTCGAAGATGAGGTCGACTACCTCAATACATGGCACCTTTCGACCGACGGGCAGGGTCAATCCTTGCACCGGATCGGCAGCAACCGCTGGGGCCGCAACCAAGTGAGTTGGCAGGCTGCCGCCCCGACGCCGGGCACGGTCAGTTTGGCGACCGAGTTGGGCCTGCCGCACGTCTTCTACAACAACTCCGCCTACGACAACCAGACCAAGGGTTTCGACGATGCCGAGGCGTTGGCCCTGGACAAGAAGGCCTTGCGGCCGGGTGAGCAGGCTAACTTGGCCAACTATACCAACTACGTGCTGGGAATCAACGGGCTGCTGGTCGATGTCTTCGAGTTGGCCAACCCGGCCGGCATCACGGCGGCCGACCTGATCTTCAAGGTCGGCAACGACAACAATCCGGCCGGCTGGTCGACTGCTCCAACACCGGCGATCGACGTAACGGCCGACGCCGGTTTAGGCGGCAGCCATCGGATCGCGCTGACTTGGGCCGACCACGCCATCGAAAACACGTGGCTCGAAGTGACCGTCCGAGCGACCGGTGCTACGGGCCTGCCGACTGACGAGGTCTTCTACTTCGGCAACGCTATCGGCGAGACGGGTAATTCGTCGGATGATGCCCGGGTCGACGCAACCGATGTGCTGTTGACTCGCAGCAATCCGCAACCGTTTTTCGATCCGGCGAAGATCACGAATCGCTACGACTTCAACCGCGACCGGCGCGTGGATGCGATCGACACGCTGATCGCGAGGAATCATCAAACGTGGTCGGCGACGGAGTTGGAGTTGCTAGATCTTCCTGCCTCGGGGGCGGTAGTCGAATCCGCGACGAAAAACGCCGGGCAAGCCCGGCCGCTAAACGACGCACCGCTAAACGGTCGAGCGTGGATTTCCGACGTTGAGCCGAGTGGCGGGAAGGATCGCCCCACAAAGCCGAACCGGCGAGCGGTCGACCATCTGCTGGACACCCCCTGACCCTGATTGCATTTCGGGGGCCGATGGCGTATGATCTCTTACTGAGCGTAGGAGATCCCCCAACGATTCCAAGGGAGGTGTGATGATGAATGATGCCAGTCGACGAGGTTTTCTGAAGCGGGCCGCGGCCGGATTGGCCGTCTCGGGCCTGGGCTCGCCCGTGCTGGCCGCCCAAGAGGAGAGTTCCGGCGGTATTCCCACGCGTCCGTTGGGCAAGACGGGTGAAAAGGTCTCGATCATCGGCCTGGGCGGCTACCACATTGGAACCATGCCCCAGCCGCAAGGCATCGCGCTGATGCACGAGGCGATCGACCAGGGGCTGACGTTCTTCGACAACGCATGGGACTATCACGACGGCGGCAGTGAAGAGGTGATGGGCAAGGCTCTGGCAACCGGCGGGCGTCGCGACAAGGTCTTTCTGATGACGAAGAACTGCGGCCGCGACTACAAGGAATCGAAGCAGCATCTCGAAGACAGCCTGCGACGACTGAAGACCGATCACCTCGACCTTTGGCAGTTTCACGAGATCAACTTTCCCGAGGCCCCCGACTGGATCTTCGATCGCGGCGCCGCCAAGGCCGCCTTGGAAGCCAAGCGAGAGGGCAAGGTCCGCTACATCGGGTTCACCGGTCACAGGAACCCCGACTATCTGTTGCAGATGCTCGACAAGCCGTTGGATTGGGACACAGTCCAGATGCCCATCAATGTGTTGGACGCGCAGTTCAAGAGTTTCCAAAAGAAAGTCGTGCCGGTCTGCAACGAACGCAAGATCGGCGTGATCGGCATGAAAGGGTTGGCCGGCGGGGGAACCGTCCAGGCCGGACTCGATGCGGCCGCGTCTCGACGCTATGCCTTGTCGCTGCCGATCAGTACGCTCGTGTGCGGGATTGCATCGCGGGAGAATTTACGTCAAGACATCGAGGTCGCCCGACGCTTCCGCCCGATGACCGAGGCCGAGCTAACGCAGATGCTCACGGACACGCGAGACAAGGCCGAGGGCGGACGTTACGAAGTATTCAAGACTAGCCCGAACTACGGCAGCGCCCACCATCGCCGCCAACACGGGACCCAGTAAGTTATTAGGGCGCGACCACCGGTCGCGGCTTTATAGATGTATCTTACTGAGGGGCTCGTGCCAAGAGGAGAATGCAATCTAATGAACAGGAAACATGATACCGTCAGACTTAACGGTGGCGGGCTGTTATTGCCTGTTATCGTGGCGCTTGTCTTCTGCTTCTCCCCGATCAGTTATGCAGCGGAAAAGGTGATACAGGGCGCACCGGATAAGTTCAACATGCTGCCTGCCGGTTCCATCAAGGCGCGTGGATGGACGGCAAAGATGTTGAAGGAGGACTCTGGGGGATGGGTCAAGACGGTGATGGACATCAGCGCCGATCCCGAGAACAAGGCAACTGAGGCCTTCCCGCCGGACAAGTATTATGAGCCGCTGATTCGGGACGACAAGCACACCAATTCCATGCGAACCGCCGGCGGCGGCCTGCAGGGCTACTGGCTCTATTCCGTATTCAACTATGGCTGGGTAGGCGGCATCGAGGAATACAAGCGGATTGGCCGAGAAAGCATGGAGGATATTCTGGCGGCCTATGCCAAACAGGGCCATATTGGCCTCCTTGATACTTCCAGCGCCGAAGGTTTCGACCCCGAGGATTATTACGTCGAGTGGGGACTTGGCGAGGTCCTCCTGGCTTGTCTGTACTACTATGAGCTGACCGGAGATGAGCGAGTTCTTGACGCATGCGCCGCAACGGCCGACCGCCACATGGCCGTTTCGACAAACCTGAACGCAAGAAACAAGTCCTATGGCGGCGCCCTCTACCAGTTCTTCGCAAGATTGTACATGCACACGAACAACGAGGCGTATCTGAAGTGGGCCGAAAGCCGGGAATGGCTGCCTGGGGACCATGTCGTAAGTAATCTGTGGGCGAAGTTGGAAAAGGCGCATTTTGAAAACCTTCATGTGGCGGGTGTAGCCATATCTCTGGCAGGCATGCTGGATATATACCGTGCGTCAGGCGATGCGAAATGGCTCGATGCAATCCACAATCAAGACGAAATCGCGCGACGTCAATTCGTCGATCCGACGGGGGCGCCCTTGGCGACAGCCGAACGCTTTAGAACGCGGGTAGATGCTTCGCAAGCTTCTCACGAACTGTGCGCGTCCTCTCTGTGGATGCTGTTTTGGACGAGGATGACCGGCGTTACCGGGAAGGCCTTTTACGGGGATTACGCCGAGAAAGTCTTTTTCAACCAGATGCAGGCCGCACGGGACAAAGACGGCAAAAGCCATTGCTACTTCTCATCACCCAACTGGTCTTCTTCAGTCGCCACAAGTTTGCCCCACTACCGTTACAGTTATAATACCGCTTGGGAATGTTGTAGCGGAAACTATGCCCGAGCGTTTCTCAATTGGCTGGGACGGGCCGCTTTGGTCAGCAATGACGGGCGGGAAATCGCCGTGCAGGCATACGCCCCTTACAGTTTCTCCGTATCGCTGAAGAACGTTGGCGCAGTCGAGGCAACGCTGGACACCGACTATCCTTTCGAGGAAACGATACGCATCACACTCGACAAAGTAGAGAAGGCAGGAGTGTTTACGTTTCTACTCCGCAATCCCGGCTGGTGTGAGACTCCCGCCTTGGCCATCAATGGAAAGAGCGCCGAGGTACAGACAGATGCCAACGGGTTCATCCGCGTAGAACGTAAATGGCGAGCAGGCGATACGATTGACCTGACACTTCCTATGCGGCTGAAGGTGGACACGGAGGCTTCGTTGAGAGGCCTGGCAGCGGTCGAGTACGGCCCGCTGCTTCTGTCGCGGCCCATTGAAAGTAGACGTGATGAACTCCCGCCGAATATATACGAAGCACTGCCAGAAGGCTTTTTGCCGGAGTTTGCGGGAGGGTGGCTCGATACGCCCGTCAAGGAAGAGAGCAATCGTAACATGCGCTATATCCTCGACGAGAATGATCCGAGTTCGTCTCTCACAAAAGTCGACAAGCACGATATTGACGAGAACAAGCATGTGTGGGAATCCGCTCCCTTTGAGTTTGAAGTCAAAGCGAAGCGTAAGGGAGAAGAAGAACCAGTTGTGATGAAACTGGTTCCCATCGGCTTCACCCGTTTACGAGAGACGTATCTGCCGACTGATACATCTCCGCCGCCATTGCCGACCGGCCCGAACCTTGCCCTGAACAAGAAGGTCGTCAAGTGGAGTTCGCAATTCGATGATGGGCCGTGGAAAGCCGGAAATATTACTGATGGCGTCATGGATGACAACTCCCGAGGCTGGGCTTCCACTGCCGGATCGGTTTCGGGGCGCAACGAATGGGTGATTGTCGATCTGGGCAAGAGCCATAGAATCTCTTGCCTGGTGGTGCAGGGCGAATTCGTTTATCCGGGCGGCAATCTGGATTACCGGAATATGTATGAATTCACGTTGCTTGGAAGCGATACAGGTGCTTTTGCCGGCGAAGAGTTTGTGCTTACCGAAGCGAAACTGCCCGCGCTTAAGATGGAAGAAAAATGGCCGATCTACTTCGAGGCGAAGGAGACACGCTTCGTAAAGATCCAGGCAAAGTCGTCCTACAGCCAATTCGTGATCCTCGGCGAGCTGGGATTGCACTAGCATTGTAGGTGTTGAGTTTACTGAAGAAGAACACTATACTAATAAGCATGTCAATTCCACGCCTTCGCCAAAGGCCCACAAAAGGGAGAGCAAAATGAAAACACAAAAACTATCCAGACGTCGATTCCTCAAAGGCGCGTCCGCTGCCGTGGCGGCGCCATACGTTATTACCTCTACGGCCTTGGGCCAGGGTGATGTCCCGGCGGCCAGTGAACGCGTCGCGCTGGGGCACATTGGCGTCGGCGGACAGGGTACGGGACTGCTTAACGGCTTTTTGCACGTGCCCAATTCCCGCAGCGTTGCGGTCTGCGACCCCTTCACGGACCGACGCGAAGCGCGGGCCGCGCAAATCGACGCGCATTACGGAGAGTCTTCCGGAAAGGCCTGTGCGGCCTATCGCGATTTCCGCGAACTGTTGGCCCGCGACGACATCGACGCCGTGGTGATCGGCACGACCGACCATTGGCACGTACCGATCGGACTGGCCGCGGTCAAGGCGGGCAAAGACGTCTATATCGAAAAACCGCTGGGCCTGAGCATCGAGCAGAACCAGGCCATGCGCGAGGCCGTGCGACGCTACCGGGCCATCTTCCAATACGGCACACAGCAACGCAGCTTCAACGCACACTGCGCGCTGGCCTGCGAACTGGTACAAAACGGCTATATCGGCGCCATCAAGGAAATCCGCGTCGGCGCGCCCGGGGCCTATCAATATGGCGACGGCGGTTCGATCGCGCCGGTTCCCGTGCCCGACGGTTTCGACTACGACCTGTGGCTTGGCCCGGCGCCGGTGACGCCCTACACGGTCGACCGCTGTACGAATTGGGGTACCTACTACCATTACGACAACTCGATCGGCTTCATCGCCGGCTGGGGCGCGCATCCGTTGGACATCGCCCACTGGGGATTTCCGCATACGCCGGTCGAATATGAAGGCACGGGCACGATCCCAGAAAAGGGGCTCTATAACACGATCTTCACCTGGGACGTCAAGGGACGCTATGCCGACGGGACGCCCTTCTCTTTCGAGAGCAGCAACGACAACTGGACCCAGTTCGTGGGCGAAGAGGGTACGGTGACCGCATCGCGCGGCTGGATCAAAGCCGAGCCGGAGTCGGTGCTGAAGATCAAGATCAAGCCCAACGAAATTCACCTCCTGAAGAGCAGTAACCATTACCAAGGCTTCATCGACGGCGTCAAGTCGCGCGTCGACCCGGTCAGCGTGATCGAAAGCGCCGTGCAGAGCGACATCATCAGCCACCTAGGCGACATCGCGATCCGCACCGGCCGCAAGATTCAATGGGACCCCGAACAAGAGAAAATCGTAGGCGACGCAGACGCGGCCCGTCTCTGCTCACGGCCCATGCGCAGCCCTTGGCGGTTGTGATACGCCGCCACGACGATCAGCGGAAGTCAGGCGCCCCGGTAGGCGAAAAACGCGAAGATAACGAGACCATGCTAGTGGCTGGTCATTATCCCTCACACGGGCCGGATTACTTCGTAGACTTCGCGGTCAGTTTTTCCCCTGCCCCCTGGAAAATAGTAGTTGAGCCCCCTATACTTCTTGCGCCAGCGGTATGTTGGGCCCCTTTATTTGAAGCAGTGATACCCTTGGTGATACCTTTTCTGCCGCCTTCGGTACAAAGAATGTATCACCGGGACTGAGAGAGCCCTGTTTTTTAAGGGTTCTTGCAACTAGACACATACGCGAGTGACACATGTCTTCTTCTTCGCTAATTCGACTCGGTACCCGGGCCAGCGACTTGGCTCGTTGGCAGGCAGAATGGGTGGCCGCCCGTTTGGCCGACCTGGGGATGGATGTGCAACTTGTGCCCATCTCGACCAAAGGCGATCGGCAACAGACCGGGACCATCGGCTCCCTGGGCGAGCAGGGCGTGTTCACCAAGGAACTGCAACGGGCCATGCTCGACGATCAAGTCGATCTGGCCGTCCATAGCCTCAAGGACCTACCCACCGACGAAGTGCCCGGGCTCTGTCTGGCCGCGGTGCCCGAGCGGGCGCCGGTCAGCGACGTGCTGGTATCGCGAAAGTTCGCCTCGTTCGAGGAATTGCCCCCGGGCGCCGTCCTGGGAACCGGCAGCTTGCGACGCCGTTCGCAACTATTACATGCCCGACCCGATCTGGAAACCAAAGACATCCGCGGCAACGTCGACACGCGATTGAGCAAGCTCGACGCGGGTGACTACGATGCGATCGTGTTGGCCGAGGCCGGCCTGCGACGCCTGGGATTGGCCGAGAACATTACCCAGATCTTGCCCACATCGCTGATGCTTCCCGCCGTGGGGCAAGGAGCCTTGGGGTTGGAAACTCGGGACGACGACCACAACACGCGGGCGGCCGTCGAGCAATTGAGCCATCAACCGACTCATGCGGCCGTACTTGCCGAGCGCACCACGCTGGCCGAGTTGCAAGGCGGCTGCATGGCGCCGATTGCCGCCTGGGGCCGCTTGGAAGACGAGACGTTCACGCTCTCCGGCCGCGTCGTTCATCCCGACGGCATCCGCAGCATCGAAACCACGCTCAAAGGCGAGATCGACGCACCGGCCGAACTAGGCCACCGCGTCGCCCGAGCGCTACTCGACCAGGGCGCCGCCGAGCTAATCCGAGCATCACGCGAAGAACCCTAAGCCGCTTGCGGCTTTGCAACGCCTACTCTTCAACCCCAGGCTCTTCTTGCACAGGTTCTTCCGCCGCTGGTTCTTCCGCCGCTGGTTCTTCCGCCACCGGCTCTTCCTGCACGGGTTCCTCAGCTACCGGTTCTTCCGTCGCTGGCTCTTCCTGTGCTGGCTCTTCCGTTGCAGCTTCTTCCGCCGCCGGCTTTTCTTCAAACAGCTTCATCGCACGGACATAGGCGTCGAACTGTTCGGCATGGGCGGCGATGGTCTTCTCAGACCCGGTACACTTGATGAAGCCTAACTGACGGCCCAACGGAATAATCGCGCCAAGCATGCGTTGGTCTTTTTGCTGCGTTTGCGGGGCCGTCATGCCATGCTGCCCTTGATCGGTTCCCGAGAAATCAACCAAGGTGACTTGCCGTCCGGCGATCTCGACCTGCTGCGGTTGCTGATCCGGGGAACCGCCAAACTGGCTCCGCCATCGATTGACGTTCGCCTCGATGCCTCCGCCGGCAATGCTGATCGTCAACCTCGCGTCTTGCGAATCGCCTTCGGCCGCCGGGAGGCCGAATTCGGCCAAGGTGAAACCGCTTTGCGGTTGCTTGCGAAGCCAACCCTCGGGCGCTGTGAGCACGAGATCTGCCAGCCGAACCTCCGGGCCAGCATCGCTCGCAGGCAACGCCCCGTGCGGCGGCATCCCTTGCGGCATTTCGTGCGGAGCTGCCGCAGGGGCTGCCGGTTCCTCGACCTTCGTTGTCTGTTTTGTCGGACGCCGCTGGTCAGTACAGCCGGCCAGCATCAATCCAGCCACTGCGAAAATCATCACGCTACGTGTCATAATCAATCCCCTTAACGAAGAAGTTCCATCCACCCCGACCAAACCACCTAGGGCAGAACACTTACATGGTAACCCACAATAATACCACTGAATCGGCAACGTGTCGAGTGTGGTCAAATCGTGTTCGCAAGTTCAAAACGGCTCTTTTCCAGCCACCCGCGAGCCCTGCTTGACACGGCAGGGACCAGCCGAGATCATGGGGATCACTTGAAACTGGCCCGATCTAGGGATATTGATACCGTAAAGCGGGAGAGCCATGCAACAATTTGCCAATCTGGACTACGCCGTATTCTTCAGCTATTTCGTGGTGGTTCTCGGGATCGCGCTGTGGGTCTCGCGGAAACCGAAGGGCCATGACCGAAACGCCGACGACTTCTTCCTGGCCGGTCGGGCCTTGCCGTGGTGGGTCATCGGCTGCTCGCTGATCGCCTCGAACATCTCGACCGAACAACTCATCGGCATGAACGGCACGGCCTTCGAGAGCGGCATCGCCGTGATCTCCTATTCCTGGATCGGGGCGGCCGTGGCCATCATCATCGTGGCCAAGTTCTTCCTGCCCGCCTTCCTCGAGATGAAAATCTACAGTATGCCCGAGTTCCTCGAGAAACGCTTCGACCGAAACGTCGCTACCACCATGGGCATTTTCTGGCTGTTGGTCTACGTGTTCGTGAACCTCACCTCGGTGCTCTCCCTGGGGGCCATTTCGCTAAAAACCGTGCTCGGGATCCCCATCCTCCACGGCGTGATCCTGCTGGCCGCCGTGTCGGCTATCTATACGATCTACGGAGGCCTCGCGGCCGTGGCATGGACCGACTTCATCCAGGTCGGCGTGCTGATCGCCGGCGGATTGATGGTCACCTGGTTCGGGCTCGACGCGATCGGCCAGGGCCAAGGCATTGTGACCGGCTTCTGCACGCTGATGGAGAAGGCGCCCGAGAAGTTCCATACCGTACTGCCGGCCACCCATGACGAACTACCATGGACCGGCGTGTTTTTCGGCGGGCTGTGGATCGCGGCCATCAGCTACTGGGGTTGCAATCAATACATTATCCAACGCGCGCTGGCCGCCAAGAGTCTCAAGGAGGCCCAAAACGGGCTGCTCTTCGCTGCTTTCCTCTCGCTGGTCGTGTCGATCATCATTGTCCTGCCGGGGATGATCGCCTACGACCTTTGTGCCGAACTGATTACCGAGCGCGACGAAGCCTTCCCGACCTTGATCCGCGAGTTGATCCCGGTCGGCTGGACGGGGCTGATCGTAGCCGCGTTGGTGGCGGCCATCGTCTCCTCTTTGAACTCGATGACCAACAGCGCGGCCACGATCTTCACGATGGACATCTACCGCAATCTATTCCGCAGCGGCGCCTCGCAACGTGAGCTGGTCACGGTCGGCCGACTCGCCTCGGCCGCGGCCCTGATCGTGGCCGTGAGCATCGCGCCGACGGTCGCCGACTTGGGTAAGATCTTCAAATTCATCCAGGAATACTCGGGTTTCGTCTTCCCCGGCGTGCTGACCATTTTCCTATTCGGCCTATTCTGGAAACGCGCCACCAGCCGCGCCGCCCTGACGGTCGTCCTAATGACGATCCCGTTGTCGGCCCTCTATAAATTCGTCTTCTCGTGGACCGGCTTCCTAAACCGCATGATGCTAGCGTTCCTGACCCTGTGCGTGGTGCTGGTCGTCATCAGTCTGCTATCGAAGCCCGACGAGAAAGACCAACAGGCCGTCTTCACCGGCGACGTATCGCTAAAGACCACCGCCATCTTCAACGCCGGCGCCGTAGCCGTCCTAGGAACGGTGGCCGCCTTGTATTTGTACTTCTGGTAGACTCCACCAGTCCCGAAGGGACGGCAGTCAATAGCCCAGGGCGTAAGCCCTGGGACCCGAGACGACCCTACAGCATCCAGCCCCAACGGGGCGACAGAACTTGGCCCGAGCCTCTGTCGCCCCGTTGGGGCTGGGCCTTTCGTTCGGTCAGAATCCCCAGGGCTGACGCCCTGGGCTATTGACTGCCGCCGCGTTGCGGCTATGGACCAGATTGGCGGGCGGTGTTATTTGGCCCACAAGTTAGTGGTCAATCAGCGTTCCACCGGGACAAGCCCGGTGGTGACGGTCGTCACTTCGGCACTGGATCTCAATACACACTAACTCGCATGGTGGGGCTTCAGTGAGAAAAGATTGAAAAAATTTGAATAATTGCCAGGAGGATTGTTGACATTCCTAGTAGTTCTGATAGACTAGGTGTTCTACACTCACAGTAACTACTAGGGCAACAAGCCCAGAGGCAGCGTCTAGCACCTAAATCCGTCGCCCCCGCAAAGGCTGGCGTTTCTGTTTGGGTGCATTGTCTTGACTCGTGCTGAGTCAAGGTTTCCAAGTTTTCACAGATGGAGAGTCTGTAGGTTCATATTTCCATTGACACCATGAGGAAAACCATGTTTGCAAAGTTCTTGTTTCGATTCGTCGCCACGTTGGTAGCCGTGGCACTACTGGCAACAGCCAGCCAAGCCGTCGACGTTGAAACCGTGCCGGTCGGCAACCCAGGCAACGTCGACGACATCCATGGCGATGGCTACGGCAGCGTGGATTATGAGTATCGCATCGGCACGTACGAGGTGACCAATGGGCAGTACACCGAGTTCCTGAACGCCGTGGCGACGGTGGGCGACCCGAACGGTCTGTACAACACTGACATGGCGGGAATGTTAGGCGGTATTGACCGTACAGGCTCAGGTACGGCGGGTAATCCGTGGGTGTATTCAGAAAAAGATTCTGACGTCAATTGGCTGAACCGGCCTGTGAACTTCGTTTCATGGGGCGATGCGGCACGTTTCAGTAACTGGCTATACAACGGCCAGCCGAGCGGGGTGCAGGGCAACAGCACTACAGAAAACGGGTCGTACGAACTCAACGGTGCGAACGACGATACGGCCCTGATGGCCATAATTCGTGAGAGTGATGCTACGTGGGTCATCCCCACCACAAACGAATGGTACAAGGCGGCCTACTACGACGGCGACAACTCGGTTTACTACGATTACTCGACCGGGAGCGACAGCCTTCCGAGTAACGATCTTGTAAATCCCGACCCGGGCAACAACGCGAACTTCATGGACGGCCCCGGCACCGACGGCTACACAATCGGCGGCCCGTACTACATGACCAAGGTCGGCGACTTCGAGAACTCCGCGAGCCCTTACGGGACGTTCGACCAGGGTGGCAACC
>CAYYOX010000143.1:0-4281 GCA_964473065.1 uncultured Planctomycetaceae bacterium
CGGTTGCAGAAGAAGGCGCTAGGCCGGCTGATCGAAGCGGAAGTCATGAATCAGGAAGCCTGGAAACTGGTTATCGAAGACATTGATGAAAAGATCCAACAGAGAGTGGATGACATCAAGAAGATACGTAGAACGCCGGAAGGATTCGAGCAGTTCTTGAAAATGAAGAACATGACCGAGGAAAGGCTCAAGAAGACTCTCGCGGCAAGTGTTCGTATGGATGAGTATTTCAAGCAACAAGGCGTCAAGGATCCCGAGATTCCCGAGCAGCGTATCAGGGAATTCTATGACGCAAGACCGGATAACTATGCCGTCGAGGAGGCCGTAAAGGTCAGCCACGTGTTGATCAAGGTCGAGGATGCCGGGCAGAAAGAGGAGGCACGGCAAAAGGCGGAAGGCATCCGCCAAGAGATCCTCGACGGCAAGGACTTTGCCGAAATGGCCAAGGAACATTCCGATTGCAACAGCGCCTCCGGCGGCGGTGATTTGAGATACATCAAGAAAGGTTTCATGCCGAAAGAGTTCGAAAACGTGGCTTTTGCCTTGGAAGAGGACGCCGTAAGCGAAGTGGTCGAGACGAAGTTCGGGTTCCACATCATTAAGCTATTCAAAAAGCGGCACACTGGCGTCACGTCATACGAGAACGTGAAGGACTTCATCGAGAAGTTCATGCAGCAGGACGAATCGAAGAAGAAGCTCGCCGAACTTAAGAAAGAACTGAAGGGACAGGCCAAGATAGAGATCTTCCTGGACAAATCCTAACGCAAGCTAACACCACGGCACAAAGTCGTTGTACAACACGCTATTAGCTGCCGGTTGCCAGTTTCCCACGCCAAAGAGACGCGCCGACCACAGTCCGGGCAACTGTCGGCCGTTCGCCACGCCATGTATTCCCGGACGTTCCCATATCGCCGGACGTTCCCATATAGTTTGACGTCTTTTTTCCAAACAAAGGAGAATCCCTTGAAAAACGCTACCCTCGCATTAACTCTGCGGACCGTTCTCGGCACCGTGATTCTGGTCGGCCTGACAGGCTGTGTTGAACAGACGGATGAAGCGCCCGCAAGCCATACGTCCGCCCCCGATTCCGACCCGCAGCCTGCGGCAACACCCGCCTCGGATGATTCCGTCTGGGAAGGCAAGATTATCGAAACCATGGATGCCAGCGGCTACACCTATGTGCTGGTCGACACCGGATCGGAACAGATCTGGGCCGCCGGTCCTAAAACCACAGTGAAAACGGGTCAGTCGGTCATCGTGCCCAAAGGCATGATGATGCCCAACTTCAGCAGCAAGACCCTGGACCGGGTTTTCGACGAAATCTATTTCGTCAACGCCTTCCAGCTGGACGGCCAAATGCCGCCGGCCGGTGGCGCCCACGCCGCGCCAAGCAAAGATCCGCATGGCGGCATGACGATGGGTAACCGTGGCGCCAAAGCCGGAGCGGCTGCTGTCAAAGTGGAAGGGGTCGCCAAGGTTGACGACGGCTATACGGTCGAAGAGATCTTCACCAAGAGTGCCGAACTCGAGGGCAAGTCGGTCAAGGTGCGCGGCCAAGTGGTGAAATTCACCGCCAACATCATGGGCGCCAACTGGATTCACATCCAGGACGGATCGGGCGAAGGTCCCACCGGCGATCTGACCGTAACCACATCCGGCACGGTTGCCATTGGCGATTTGATCGTGGCCGAAGGCCCCCTGTCGGTGAACAAGGACTTCGGCGCCGGCTACAAATACTCCGCCATCATCGAAAAGGCCGAGATTACCAAGGAATAGCATTTCGTAATTCGGGGAATTTTTGTAGGGTGAACCTATAAAAACGGAGGCTGAGCCGCGTCGGCTTTGTCCTTGAAAACGTGGTAAACCAAGGGTTTATGTTTCTTCAAACGACTGGTTTCCATAAAAGGAGCAAAACCACGAAGTACGTCGGCGTCGACTCCCACAAACATTGTTTTGTGTCCTTTGGAACTGGAATTCTCCGTGGTTTGGGTTAGCATCTGACACGAAGGTCGCGCCGTCTGGCGGGTTAATCGCCTTCGGCTTGCGCCGTGTGGGGTTTGTTGTCATTCCAAATGTAGGGATCGCTCGGATCGTGCAGGCCCCCGATTGGCGTCCCGTCTTGTTTACCGCAAAATGGGGACTGCTTGGCCAGCCTGACCTATGCTTGAAATAGTAGTAATCGGCAGGGATGATGAATCCGAGCGCTGGGGCGGCGCTTTGAACGAAGGGGCCTCATGGCTAATCAGACTCGATACCGGACGAGGCGCGCTGCCTTCCTCTTGCGGTGGGCATCGCTGACGGTGGGCCTGCTGTTGACCGGGCTCGGTTGGCGAACGGCCTCATCTTATGCGGGCGTCGATTCCTTGTTTCCTTGGGCCCTGTTGGCAGTCGGGGTCACGATCAGCGTGATCGGGTTTTGCCTGGCCCATCTGGTGGTGGCCGGCAGGTTGTATCCCGAAGTCGAGAAGCTCGGGCTGGCCGTTATGCGAACGCACAACGCCGTGTTTCTCACCGATGCCGAGCAGCGCATCCTGTGGGTCAACGACGGTTTTACGCAGCGGACCGGCTACTCGGAGGACGAAGCGATCGGCCGCCGGGTGACGGAACTGTTTGGAGGTCCCAAGGTCGGAGACCCCGATGCCGACTGGCGATCTGGAAACCTTGTGCAGCACGAAGAGAGCCTGTCCATCGATTCTCTTTTTGACACGGAGAATTGCAGCGATGAGCCTTTCCGCGGTGAAATGGCCTATCGCGACAAGGCCGGAGAAAGCCATAATATCGCGGTAGAAGTCTTGCCGCTTCGAAACTACTCGGGCGAGGTTGCCCATTTTGCGGTGATTGCCAACGACATAACGGATCGCAAGCGTGCCGAGGAAGGCCTGCAGGACTACGCCCGAACTTTGGAGATGGCCAACCACTGCTTGGAGGAATACTCGTTTTCGGCCCAGGCGGCCACGCAGGCGAAGAGCGCGTTTCTGGCCAACATGAGCCACGAAATTCGCACACCGATGACGTCTATCCTGGGGTTCGCCGAGATCCTCCGCACCGAGGGAGATCTTCGCCGGGCCCCGCCGGCGCGGATCGAAGCCATCGATGCTGTGATCCGCAACGGCAACTACTTGCTGCAATTGCTCAATGACATCCTCGACCTCTCGAAGATCGAGGCCGGCCGATTGGAAGTTGAAACGGTTTCCTGCTCGCCGAAGCAAATCGTCAGCGACGTGGAAAAGCTGATGACCGTTCGTGCTCGCGAAAAAGGTTTCCCCTTCACGGTCGCCTACCGCAGCCCCTTGCCTCAGCGGATCCACAGCGACCCAACCCGGCTGTGCCAGATCCTGATCAATCTGGCCGGCAACGCGGTCAAGTTCACCGAGCAGGGCGAGGTCCGCCTGGAAGTGCGACTGCTGAAGCGGGCCGGGGCCGATCCGCTGTTGGAATTCTCGGTAATCGATACGGGGATCGGCATCCCGTCGGAGAAGGTGGAAAAGCTTTTCGAGCCCTTCATTCAGGCCGACTCGAGTACGTCGCGGAAATTCGGCGGCACGGGCCTGGGGCTGACGATCAGTTCCAAGCTGGCCGGTCTGCTCGAAAGCGAGATTACCGTCGACAGCATTCCCGGCAAAGGAAGCACGTTCAGACTCACGATCCCCACCGGATCGCTCGCGGGCGTCGAGATGGTCGAGTTTTCCTCCGAGCCCTCGGCGCCGATCGAGCCGAAACCGATGGAGGAATCCGAAGACGTGGAGAACCTCTCGTTGCCGCTACGAATTCTGCTCGCCGAAGACGGCATCGACAACCAGCGACTGATTTCGTTCCTGCTGAAGAAGGCCGGGGCCGAGGTGACCTGCGTGGAGAACGGGGAGGAAGCAGTTCGACATGCGATGCAGGCGTGGCGAGAAGATCGACCCTATGATGTGATCCTGATGGACATTCAAATGCCGGTGCTCGATGGGTATTCGGCCACACAGCAGCTTCGCGAGCAAGGCTATGAGGGTCCGATCGTCGCACTGACGGCCCATGCCATGCGAGAAGATCATATGAGATGTCTCAAGGCCGGCTGCGACGCCTATGCCAGCAAGCCCATTCGGCGCGCCGAGTTACTACGGTTGGTAGCCGACATCGCCAAGCCCAGAACGGTTCCCGCACCCCAATAATCTCCAGAAATAATCTGGGCGGCGCGATCAATGAGTCATAGCCAGCCGGACCAGTTCGGCCACCGAGTCGGCTTCCATCTTCTTCATCAGCCTGGCTCGACGATCTTCGATGGTTCGGATACTCAAA
>CAYYOX010000143.1:4291-12146 GCA_964473065.1 uncultured Planctomycetaceae bacterium
TTCGGTTGGGGGGCGACTTTCTGGGTGCGTGTCCACTCGAGGATCAAGTCGAGGACTTCGCGCTCGCCGGAAGTCAGGTTGGAGATTCGTTGCTGAACCCGGTCGCGACGCATCTTGCGGCGTCGGTTCCTCAGGTCAACCTCCAGCGCCTGGCGGATGCTGTCCCAAAGCTCTTGCTCTTGAAACGGCTTCTCGAGGAAATTGATCGCCCCGTCTTGCATCGCCCCCACTGCCATCTGCACGTTGGCATGACCGGTGATGAAAACCACCGGGATGTCCATTTTATCGTTCTGGAGTTTCCGGTGCAATTCCAGCCCACTCATCTCGGGCATGGCAATATCAAGCACCAGGCATCCAGATCGGTCGGGATTGTACGCATTCATAAACTCGACAGCCGAGTCGTGCGTTTCAACCCGCGGAAAAACAACCTTCACCAAAGTGGTCAACGATCGGAGCATGGCCGGATCGTCGTCCACCACAAAAACCGTCGCTTCGTTGTTCATCAGTCCGTTCCTTGTTGGAAACAAAACTTCGCTGGAAACAAAACTACCACTTAACACACGGGACCATTCCCACGCTATGTATCGAATACTACCACACATCGCACCACCGCAATATGTGGCCTTGGGCAGCCAAGGGAGGGTTTTCCACGGTCAGCCCAGTTGACAGCACATATTTCACCTTGCGAGGGGGTGGTTTTCCACTGAATCACACATAACCAGGGGCGTTAGGCAAGATTAGTCGCTAGACTGGGGTAAGGTATTCCCCGGTCGGATTTTTCGTGATACAACGTGGCTGCTTCGGTCTTACGGGGCCTCGGTTCGGTATTGACCATTCCATCAGGTCGCGTAAATTCATAAACATGAAGCTAAGCCCCGTAGAAACCTGAAGCCTCTGCGGTTAAAACACTGTTACTACTATGAAACACCGTGCCCAGGTGAAGGTTCTGGTTGACCGGCTGGTCCGCGTGGCGCCAGAACGGCCAGACGTGCGGTAGGGTCCCTATTGAGCGAAACCCTGAATTACTGAGTTAGAAAGGACATCGAGCATGGCCTCGTTGAAACGGATCTTGGTTACCGGTGGGGCGGGTTTTTTGGGGTCCCATCTTTGTCAGCGGCTGGTCGAACAGGGACACGATGTCATCTGCCTGGATAACTTCTTCACCAGCCAGAAGTCGAACGTCGTGCATTTGCTCTCCCATCCGAATTTCGAATTGGTCCGGCACGATGTCACGCTGCCGATCTATCTCGAGGTCGACGAAATCTACAATCTGGCTTGCCCCGCCGCTCCCGGGCACTACCAATTCAATCCGATCAAGACGATGAAGACTTCCGTGATGGGGGCCATCAACGTCTTGGGGATGGCCAAGCGGTGCAAGGCCAAGGTCCTCCAGGCATCGACCAGCGAAATCTATGGCGATCCCGAGATCCATCCCCAGCCGGAAACCTACCGCGGGTCGGTCAACACCTTGGGCCCCAGGGCATGTTACGACGAGGGAAAGCGCGCGGCCGAGACTCTGTTCATGGACTACCACCGCAGCAATCGCGTCAATATCCGGATCGTCAGGATCTTCAACACCTACGGCCCGCGGATGCATCCCTTCGACGGCCGCGTGATCTCCAACTTCATCTGCCAGGCATTGCAGCGAGAGGACCTGACAATCTTCGGGGACGGATTGCAAACCCGATCGTTCTGTTATCGCGACGATCTGATCGAAGGCCTGATCCGCATGATGGAGGGCCCCGATGATTTCATCGGACCGGTGAACTTGGGTAACCCGGGTGAGTTCACGATCCGGCAACTGGCCGAACTCGTGCTCGAACTGACCGGTTCGCCTTCGCGCTTGATCAAGGGGCCCTTGCCGCCCGACGATCCGACCCAGCGACAACCGGATATTTCCCTGGCAAAAGAGCACCTGAACTGGGAGCCGACGATCCCGTTGCGAGAAGGATTGGTCAAGACGATCGAATGGTTCAGTTCGATCGACGTCAACAACTATCGCCCGCCGACGCCCAACTACTAAGCCGGATTATTGATGGGCTTGTAGCTACGTTCGCCAGAACGTGGGGCGTGCCCGAGGATTACGACCACGTTCTGGCGAACGTAGCTACAAACCGTGTCACGCAATTCCCAAGGTCGTGAATAACCCAGGCTATCTTCCGAGTCCTGGATAGTAGCCGCCGTAGTTTTGATAGTATTGCGGCGCGGCCTGACCTTGCATCGCGCGGGTTTGACGTCCCAGGGAGTTCAGCGCCTTGCCTTGCCTTCGGCTGTTGCCTTGCAGTCCGCGGATCTGGCGATTGACCTGCTTGGCCGCTCTTTGGCGTTCCAACTTAGGACGGACTAGAGAATTGTAATTATCAACGCCTACCGGCTGATCCCTGTTGAAGAGACTCATGTAGGGACTCACCGCCGACCCCGGCCGATAATCCTGGTGCGGCTTCTCGAATCCCAATGCCTGCCCATGGCTGGCCGCTCGTTGAAACGCATCGTTCGACGGAGTTCGTACCCGTGGCGTCGTCCGCCCTCGATAAGCTGGCCGCGACATGCGAGGCCGTGTACCCCGCGCTAAGCCAAACGTCGACGCTCCGCCGGTTCCCGGTGTTGGAGGCTCCGGACCGGCGGTTGGCGGGCCCCACGGAAACGTTTCCGACGCAGCCCAGGGATCGGTCGGCGCCAACGGAATCAGAGGCTCCTGTGACAGACCGGCCGGCACCTGATTTCGGCGCTGACTCGAACTGCGCCCCGAGCCTCGCATCGAAGAGGGCGCCCGCGGTGTCTGGATGCCCGCGCCCGGGCCTACCAACCCACTTTGCGCACCCGGATCCGGCCGCTGGTATGTCGGCACGTTCGGCGCGTCAATCGGCGGAAGCGTAAGATCCCCGACCATCAACACCCAAATTCCCAGAGCAAAATTCATCGCCAGATCCTCCCACGCCTAAGGTCATACCCGATCAGGCCGTAACAAGAGCAAGCTGCCCCGGCCAACTCCACTTAGATTCTATCCTTTTTCGCACCATCCGGCAAACACGTTCGGCCGCCTGGCACCATTTTGGGCCATTGCGATACCCCTTGTCGGTTGCATTTTGCCGCATCCCGGATTATTCATGGGTTTGTAGCTACGTTCGCCAGAACGTGGGGGCGTGTCCGAGCGTTACGACCACGTTCTGGCGAACGTAGCTACGACAGTGTGTCACACAACTCCCAGGGTCATGAATAATTCGAGCTATCGGCGGAACCGCGAGTTGTAACTCCGCCCAGTGGACTGGAGGTTCTTCGCCGTCTGAGTGCCCAGCGAGGCCACGCCAATCAGTTTCTCGACCGGTCCCAGCGCCACGTTGATCATGTTCGCCAGCGCGACCGTCTTGTCCTCGGCGATGTACAGTCGATCGCCGGGCATTAACTGGTAATTGGTGCCTGCTTCCGCTCCCCGCGTGATCGCCTCATAATCGACCGGGAGAATCTGGTCATACCCAAAACCGGCCGGCGCCGGCCGCGCGATCCAGATATTCGTGCTCGAGAACTGCGTGAGCCCTCCGACGTTGCTCAAGGCGTCCAGGACCGTTTCTTTCCCGGTGATGGGGATTTGCACCGCTGCGTCACCCAGCCCGGCCCCCTGCGTAATAATGTAGTACTTCTTGCTGTTGAACGCGACGACGTTCACGGAGACCTCGGGCGAGTCGAAGTACCGAGTCATGTGTTTCTCGATGGCCGCCTTGGCTTCGGCAATCGTCGACCCGGCAATGGGGACCGCGCCGTATAGACGCAAGTTGATCGTTCCGTCCGGTCCGACGAGGTATTCTCCCGTCACCGGCTGCGTGCCCGACGACCGGGCCAACTGCACGGAAACCACGGGCTCGGTTAGCATCTGCCGCAGGTGCTTCTCGACCGCCGCGCGGGCCTCCTCGATCGTCATACCCAACACGTGCACTTTCCCGTAGGGTGCTCCCAGATTGACGTTCCCCTCGGCCTCGACCAGATAATTGCCGCCGCTTTCGGTAGGTTGGCCAAACGCGTCATGCGACCCGATGGGGTGGTCCGACATGGTTCCCGCCACGTTGACCCCCAAGACGTCGTACGACTGGATTCGATAAGGCGGAAGCGGCACCTGCTTGAGCATCTCGACCTGGATCACATCCGGGGCCGCGATCCGGTAGGCGGGCAGCGACACCAACGCCTTTTCACGCGGCGGTCCGGCATAGGCCTCCGTGGGAAGCATCTCTTCGAGCGGCTGCTCGTAGAAATCGATCGTCTGGCAGCCGCTTAGCCCCATGACCGTGCATGCTAGCAGAACCATCCAAATCGATAGCCGAATTGGCAACGAACTTCTGGCCATGGTTTACTCTTCCGATCAGTCCAATGCTGCGAGGGCCCGAGCATTTCCGTGCTGCACAGATTTTCCGCACTGCGCAAAGAGCCCGCAAAGTTTACCTAAACAACGCTGTCGCAATAATCGGCAAAGTCCAGCGAGTTCTTTGCCCTGTTTTGACAATTGGCAGATCTGCTTTGCCCAAGAACCCAGCCAAAGCGGCTTGCAACTCGTGCAAAACGACGTAACGCTTTGGTGCCAATGCACTTACGCGTATTGCTGTATATACATTCGCCGAACCCGTCAACTCGGTAGCTACGGTCGCCAGACCGTGGTCGTAACCCTCGGACACGCGCCACGTTCTGGCGAACGTAGCTACGGGCAAGGCCAATGCTTGCAATGCTGTCGCTCGACGGCTCACGGACATGGGATCGCCGAAAACTTCATATTCCGGCCGACGCCTCTTGAGGGTAGTATTCGGCCTTGGCTGGAAATCACCCAACCCGAGGGCCTTATGATCATGGACGTTTCTATTACCGGCTGGAAGGACTTCTTCATGAAATGGCCCTCCGAATTGCCCAAGCGGGGTGTGCTGGTCACCGAGTTCAACGAGCAGATTTCCTTCTCGGGCTTCATGACCAGCGAGGCCTTTCTGCTGATACAGCGTAAGTCTCCCGACTCGCTAGGGGCCAGAATGGTCTTGCTGCCTTACGAACAAATCAGTGCGATGAAGATCATCGACGTGATCAAAGCCAAAGCGTTCAAGGCGATGGGATTCCAAGGCTCCTTGGCGGAAGGCTGAACCGGACTGCTCTCTGTCGGATCTGGCCCGATACGATGCAATTCGGCGTTCATAAAAAATGGCGGTCGTTCACGTTCCGTCGAGTAGCTGCTCGACGGCCCGGTCGATCTCTTTCGGGCTAAGCGGACTGGCGCCGCTGGAGAAGGTCCGCTGCAATTTGCCTTCGCGGTCGTAAAGCTGGAAGTGCGGCAAGGCGCCGTCCTCGATCGCAAACGCCTCGAACGCTTGCGGGCCGATGCCATAGGAACTGATGAAATTGTCGAACGTGGCCCCTTTCTCCTGAAGGAATTCTCGCACGCTATCACGGTCGTCAGGATCGTCCAGGCTGACGGCGATCACAACTAGGCCCTTTTCGGCAAACCGTTCGTGCAGTTCGACGGTATGCGGAAACAGCTTCACGCACGGCCCGCACCAGGTGGCCCAAAAGTCGACCAGCACGACTTGACCTCGCTTCTGATCGAGCACTTCGGCGAACTCGTTTTCGTTGATCACTTCGAGCACGATCGAATCGGCGGGGCCAAGATCCACTTGGCCAGTTGTCCCCGGCCGTAGCGACCCGGAACATCCCACGCACGGCAAAAGCAACCCAAGCATGGTTGTCCAAAGGGCAATCCGACAATCAACCAACCTGATTCTTCCCATGATTACGCTTTCGCACTCCGTTCACTTTTCATACTTGATGCCGCAGCCGAACTGTCGGGTGACGGTTTGCGGCGGTTCCTTTCCGGCCAGCAGGGCGTCCAGGGCATTCTTCAGAAAAGGATGCTTCACGCCGTCCGCCTTCATGCTGTCGTCGATCGCGCCCATGTAAGCGATCTTGCGCCGCCCGTCGAGCACAAAGACGTGCGGAGTGACCGTGGCGCCGTGGTCGCGGGCGATCTCTTGCGTGGGGTCATACAGGTACGGGAAGTTGAACTTCATCTGCTCGGCCCGGCGCTTCATCGGGCCGAGCTTGTCATCGGCCAGATTGTTCACATTTGCGGCAATCACCCGCACACCCTTTGGCCCGTATGCTTTTTGCAGGGCGACCAGGCGTTCTTCGTAGGCCTTGGCCACGGGACAATGGTTGCAAGTGAAGACCAGCACGATCAGCTTGGCCTCTTTGTAGTCCGACAGACCGTGCTGCTGGTCGTCGATGCCGATGATCCCGGACCAATCGGGGGCGTCGTCGCCGATCTCCAATTTGGCGCCAAAACCGCTCGTGGCCGCCGACACCATAACGACCACCACGGCAAACGTCACGATCCATTTGCTTCTCATACTGAGTTCTCCATTTCTGAGATCCATCCGTTTAGCAGCCGCCGGCACGGCGGCTTGGCCAACCTGATGTCCCAGTCTCCCGGTAATCGCGATGCGTGTCAAGTAAACACCACCGCGAGAAGGGTGGGCAACTACCACCATGCCGCCCGCTCAGGCGCCGCCGAACTGGCATCCCTTGGCCGAATATGCCATACTAGGCATTATCGAATGAGGGGGCCCTCACCATCGCTTCTCGGGAGATTGGACCATGGCAAAATCGACCAAGCCGTCCAAGGATGGCGGTTGGATCAAAGAGAATCCCACCTTGGCGAAAGTCGGCGGAGCCGCCGCGGTCGTCCTGCTGTTGGCGATCGTGCTGGCCGTCAGCACCATGTTCACTGGCGAGAAGAAGCCGAGGCGTCGACCGACCGCGTCCGTGACGCCGGCAGCAACACCGCCGATTAACTCCGCCACGGCCACCGCAGACCAACCCCCGGGTACGGAAACGGAAGACGAGGAAGAAGCCTCCGAAGAACCCGAAGAAGATGGAGAGGAAGCTGAAGGTGAGGAGAATACGGAAGCGGAAGAGGAGGAAGAACGCGAGCGGCCGGAAGAGATTGCCAAGTGGGGGAAGGACGACTACTTTTCGGCCCGGGCTGAGGACGATCCTCGATTGATCGAGGCGGTGGGACACTTGGGCGAGCGGTTCAAGGGCGATCCGAAGCGTGCACCCATGGCGGCCCGGATCTTGGCCCAACTCCTGAAACCGCCCGAGCCCGAGGAAGAAGAGCCGCAACAGAATCCCCAGCAGCGTCCCGGCTCGCGATACCAACCGCCGCGAGGCCGAGGCGCGCCCAACCTGATCGGCGCCATTGTCGAATCGTTGGTGATCAACGGTTCGGACGAATCGCGCAAGGTCCTCGAACAACTGATCGGCGGCGAGCTGCCCATTGAAGACGATCCAGGGGCCGCCGTAGCCGCACTTCAGAATCTGGCCGACAACCCTTGTCCCGAGAATGAGGACATTCTGTTCCGTGCCCTGACCGAAGCGGAGAAGTTCCGCCCGCCGGACGAGGAAGAGTTCACGGCCGAGCAGTTGCGCGAGGAGGCCCTCGGTCTGGTCGAGGAAGAGGCGTCGGCCCCGTTCCGTCTGAAGCTGGCGAACTACCTGATTGCCGAGAACACACCGGATGAACACCGGGAAATGATGGGCCAGTTTCTCGAAGAGGATCGGCCCGAGAACTTAGGGGCCCAATTGGTCCTTTATCGCGGTAGCAAGACGGCTGAGGAGACGAAGCAGCAGTTCGAGCAGTACTTCGCAGACCACGGGTCACGCGTGCTGGCTGGGTTGTTGGGCATCAGCGAAGAGACGTCTGGCCGCTCGACTTCGTCCGCCTATCGGCGTCCGCCCACGCGACGTCCACCGCCGCGTCGCTCGCCGCCGCGTCGTTCGCCAGCAAGGAATCGGCCGCGCCCGGGCCGAACCGGCCCGAATGCCGAGGAAG
>CAYYOX010000144.1:0-5877 GCA_964473065.1 uncultured Planctomycetaceae bacterium
GTTAACGACCCGCCCCAAAACGGCAGAATCCGCACGATTT
Organism: uncultured Planctomycetaceae bacterium; assembly: GCA_964473065.1. Taxonomy (GTDB): domain Bacteria; phylum Planctomycetota; class Planctomycetia; order Pirellulales; family Thermoguttaceae; genus CAYYOX01. The sequence continues at coordinate 41 of CAYYOX010000144.1, forward strand.
GCGGGAAGTGTGGCCGATTTGTCGGATATCGCCCGGAGACTCTCTGTGGTTCTGGAGCCTTGGCTTGCAATCTATTGCAAAAGAGGGAAAATGAAACAGCCTCAGTGGCTGGGGTCAGCAATGAAGGAGGAAGATGACGTGGCCAATCTGTACAAGAAGCCCATTGTGGTGAAAGACCCAAAGACGGGTACGAAGACCAAGGCAAGATCGAAGAAGTGGTGGGGTCGTTACAGAGACGCCCTGGGTGTAGACCGTCGCGTACCGCTTGCCCGAGACAAAGCGGCGGCCCAGGCGATGCTCAGCGAGTTGGTGCTCAAAGCTGAACGGGAAGCTGCAGGGCAAGCTGATCCGTTTGAGGAACACGGCAAGCAGCCACTGATGGAACACGTGGACGATTTCGAGCAGCATCTGCGTCACAAAGGCAATACCGAGCAGCACGTTGGGGAACTTGCCACGAAAGTGCGCAAGATCGTGGGTGGGTGCAAATGGAGCTTCATTCGCGATGTTTCCGCCAGTCGCGTCCAGAAGTTCCTGGCCGACCTGCGCAGCAGCGGGCTGAGCATACAGACCAGCAACCATTACCTGCGGGCGATCAAACAGTTCTCGCGGTGGCTGGTGCGAGATCGACGGACCAACGATGATCCGCTCGCCCATCTGGCGAGGCTCAATGTGAAAGTTGATCGCCGCCACGACCGCCGGGCACTCGCGCCCGACGAATTCGCCAAGTTGATCGAATCGGCGATGTCGGGGCCGCCGATCGTTTGCATCCTGGGACCCGACCGGGCTATGATGTATGTGCTCTCGGCCTGGACCGGGTATCGCAAGAAGGAGATCGGTAGCTTGACGAAACGGTCACTACGCCTGGACGACGACCCCCCCACGGCCACGGTAGCCGCCGCCTACAGCAAGCGCAAGCGGCAAGACACGCAAGTCCTGCACCCGGAAGTCGTCAACCGTCTGCGAGCTTGGCTCGAAACCAAGACGGACCTTGGCCGGGACGACCTGTTGTTTCCCGTATCCGGCAAGGTCCCCGGCGGTACGGAGCGCAGAACGTCGAAGATGATGAAGCTCGACCTGGAGCGGGTTGACCTCCCCTATCAGGACGAGGACGGCCTGTTTGCCGACTTTCACTCGAACCGACACACATTCATTACCAGCCTGGAGCACGCCGGAGTTAGACCGCGCACGGCCCAGTCGCTGGCTCGACACTCCGATATCCGCCTGACAATGGGGGTCTACACGCACATCGGATTACTCGACCAGGTAGCGGCCATCGAATCCCTGCCGGCGCCACCCGGCGCGACGGTGCCCAAGGAGCCCGAAACGGCCGAATTACGAGCCACCGGCACCGACCACGCCCAGGCGACCGGGAAAATGGTGCCATCAGTGGTGCCAAGAGGTGCCAATATTGGTGCCAAACGGCTCGCATCGCAGACGAACGAGTCTGCACCAAATTGCATCAAGGACGGCGGCAGGACGATGAACGATCGCGGCCAAGACACCGCCGCCAAGCCCGTGAAAAAGCGGGATTTACGCACCAATTTGCACGAAGCTGCATCGCTTCGCATCGTACCGCATGACGGTACATTTCCAGCACGCCCGGCAGGATTCGAACCTGCAACCCTCGGTTCCGAAGACCGATGCGCTATCCAGTTGCGCCACGGGCGCTAAGTGTTTATGTGGCTTGTGTTTGCGTCATGATGCAATATTCTGCGCACACCAAGCAAACGTTAGATGACCAAGTCTACTAAATCTGGGAGCAAGAAGCCAGCCAGTGAAAAAAATTGTATGCGGCGTGCTACCCTGCCAAATGAGCTGAAAGGCACGCTGCGGCGCTCGCAGGCGTTAATCCGTTGTTCTTGCGAATCTTCGACCGACCATCATCCGAACCGGAAACGACTTCGAAGCAATGAGCTTTCGCTGAGCCCTGTTGCCCAGGGGCCGCTCTTGAGCCGTGCCATTGCACAAAGGGAAAAACTCGCATATTTCGCATATTTCGCACATTACGCAGATTCGATAGATCCGTTAAAGACCGTACGTTCCACATTACGATACGAATTAAGGGGAGGAACCAAGTGATCCCGCCCGCACGCCTCACGTCCCGCCTTCGCCGCCTCCGGCTTGATCCACGAATCCCGCGCAATGACCGCATTAGTCTATGCCCCCCGAATTCGGGTGCTTCTGTTGGTAATGGCATGCGCGGCCCTCGCCGTTGGCGGGTGCTCGCGCACCAAGTACCGGCTTCAAGCAGACCGTCAAGCGTACGATGTTATTGCCGAGAGGAACGTCACTGAACAATGGTGCGTGGAGGACTACGGCATCGAACTCGATCGTCGAAGCCGATACTTCGATCCCTACGATCCGGACTGTTCCCCGATGCCTCAGGACGATCCAACCTCGCACCAGTACATGCACTGCGTCGCCGGGATGAAAGGCTGGAAGCACTGGCATGATAACGGTCAGCGGACCGAATTGGAGAATCCGGCGTGGGTCGACGCGCTTCCCGAGTACGTCGACATCACGGAGGACGGTGCGGTCGAACTCACTCAGGATTCCGCGTTAAGACTCGCCTACATGCACTCGCCGTCTCACCAGAATCAACTGGAGACGCTCTATCTGTCCGCATTGGACGTCACGGCCGAGCGGTTCCGCTTGGATACCCAATTCTTCGGCGGCTATGATGCGAGATACGCCCACAGCGGCGCGTTGATTCCACCGGGGCTTCGTAGTCCGGCCATCGAAGGCGCCGACAGTAATCTATTGACTGTAGGCCGTCCCTTCGCGGGCAATCCGGCACTTCAGGCGAGCCGGCGGCTGGCCACGGCGGGTGAAATCCTAGTTGGATTTGCCAACTCGTTCGTGTTCGAGTTTACCGGCGGTGATGCGAATCTTGCCGCCTCGCTGGCAAGCTTTTCGTTTGTCCAGCCATTGCTGCGCGGAGCGGGGCGTGATATCGCCTTGGAACAGCTAACCATCGTTGAACGCGACTTGTTGGCAAACTTGCGGGCCTACAGTCAATACCGCCAGGGCTTCTATACGCAAGTCGCCATCGGCGAGCTGGGCGTCACCGGGCCACAGCGGGGCGGTGCGAGTACGAGCCTCGCGGTATTTCCCGGGCAGGGTGGCGTTGGCGGGTATATCGATCTGCTGGAACAACTCCAACGGATCCGCAACACCGAGGACAACCTCAGCCTTCAACTCCGGATCTTGGCGCAGCTAGAAGCCTATCTGGACGTGGGCATGATCGATCTGGTGCAAGTTGCCGAGTTTCGGCAGAGTGTTGAAGACGAGCGATCCAGCTTGCTGCTAAGCCGCAATGGCTTTGAATTCGCCCTGGATCGCTACAAGACCGCCACGCTCGGTTTGCCGCCCGATCTGCCCATCGAACTGGACGAGAGTCTGATTCGCCAGTTTCAACTCGTCGCGCGTGAGGCGACCGTGGTCCAAGACTCGATTGCCGAGTTGCAGGATCGTGTTGGCGAGCTGCCGGACGATGCGGGCGTGGAGCCGATTGGTCAGGTCCTGGCAGATGCGTCGAAGCTTATTGGGCCGGTTGAGCGACAACTGGACGATACGCAGACAGACGTTGCGCACATGGAAACGGCGGCGCCGGGGCGTGAACAAATCATGACCGACGACGAAAGGATAGAATTCCAAGGCGAGAGAGAAAGACTTCGTGAAGGATTGGCCGACTTGCGACGCCAGTTCGAGCAAGCCAAGGTCACACTGACGGCACTTCGAGACGAACTCTCCGAGGAGACCAAGGAGGCCACCGCCCATCAAAACGTCATCTGGCTCGGCAGCCTCCTGCGACTCGTTCAGGGCTCAATCTTGGTGCAGGCGCGTGCTCGTCTGGAAACGGTATCCGTTGAGGCAATCGAATTGGGGTCCGAAGAGGCGTTCTCCATCGCGCTGGATAACCGTATGGATTTCATGAACGGCCGGGCGGCGCTGGTGGATAGTTGGCGGTTGATCCAGTTTAACGCCGACGCGCTGCAGTCGGTGGTGAATGTCACCGCGAATGGCGATATCCGAACGGCGCGGGACAACGCTGTCAGTTTTCGCGCCCCCACGGCGAACCTGCGCCTTGGACTGGAATTCGACGCGCCCTTCACGCGATTGCTGGAACGGAACGACTATCGCAGGGCGCTGATCGACTACCAACGGAATCGTCGGGCCTTCATCCAATCACGCGACTCGCTCCATCTGGGACTCCGCGAGCTGCTTCGGCAGATCGAGGAATTTCGCGTAAACCTGGAGATTCGACGGCGTGCCGTGGCGATCGCGATTCAACGCGTCGAGCTGACGCGTTTATCGCTTTATGCGCCGGTGCGACCCCCGCAACCGGGACAACGACCGGCTCAATTCGGACCAACCGCGGCGCAAGATATGCTGAGGTCGCTGTCTGCCTTGCGCAGCACGCAGAACCGCTTCATGAACGTGTGGCTGAACTACTATGCTTCGCGGATGCGATTGGCTCGCGAACTTGGCGTCATGCAACTCGATCAGGCCGGTCAGTGGATCGAGCGTCCCGCCCCAGGACCTGACCAAGTTGACCAAGATGATGGAGTATGGGGCGAGCCGGAGGAATTGGAGCTTCCCCCGGCAGTCCCCGTCACCTGGATCGATCTGGCGGAAGTTGCTCCACAGGACCAATCCGTCGATGAGTGAAAAAAGGGGACTGGCTCCGAGTACGAATAGATGCCAAACCCGCCGAAAACCTCTCCGACTCGGTGCCTGTCCCCCTTTTTCACGCGTCGGTGAGTGGAAAAAAGGGGACTGGCTCCGAGCACGAATAGATGCTAAACCCGCCGGAAACCTCCCCGGCTCGGTGCCTGTCCCCTTTTTCCACGTGACTTGCTCGCTTTCCGACAACGTGCGATAATCGAGGTGGAGACGTTTCACGGCGACACTTCCCATCCACCACCGGAGAACCGACGGCCATGGCATCCAGCCGACCGCTTCGTGAGGAGGAGGCTTCCGACCAACGCGCCGGCGCCGATCATGCGGCCATGGACCATCTCGTGCCGGCCGTCTACGACGAGTTGCGCGGTCTGGCCGGGCGGTATCTTCAGAATGAGCGAAACGATCACACACTCCAACCGACGGCCTTGGTCCACGAAGCCTATCTGAAACTGGTCGACCAAACTCGAGCCGACTTGCAGGGGCGGACGCACTTCTTCGCCCTGGCCGCCGGCGCCATGCGGCGGATCCTGGTCGACCATGCCCGAAAACATCGAGCACACAAACGGGGCGGCGATCGGCATCGCATCACGCTCGACGAAGGGCTCGTGGCCGACTCCCGACGGCAAGAGGACGTGCTGGCCTTGGAAGACGCCTTGGTGAAGCTGGCCCAACTCGACCCTCGGCAGGCCCGGATGGTCGAACAGCGATTCTTCGGCGGCTTGAGCGTGGCCGAGACGGCCATCGTGTTGGGGATGTCGAAACGCTCGGCCGAACGCGAGTGGACCATGATCCGGTCCTGGCTGCGACGCGAACTTGCCGAGAACGAGACGCCATGAGCTCCACGCGCCACGAACAGGTCAAACGATTGTTCCTGGCCGCCTGCGAACTCGATGTATCCAAAGTGGCTGCGTTTCTCGATCAAGCGTGTGCCGACGACGCGGACCTTCGCCAAGAGGTCGAGTCGCTATTGGCCCATCACGTACCCACCACGATCTTCGGCGAGTCGCCCCAACAGACGCCCGACGGCAAGATCGCTCGCCCTGCGATGCCGGACCAGCCGCCCAAGCCCGGGCAACGGTTTCCGGCGGGTACGGTGATTGCCGGGCGGTATCGGGTCCTGGGGCCGCCGGCGCGCGGCGGGACGGGGGAAG
>CAYYOX010000144.1:5887-12064 GCA_964473065.1 uncultured Planctomycetaceae bacterium
CGACGGCGCGTGGCTGCCCCGGCGGCCACGGCATCCCGCGGAGCGCAGCCGCAGCAGGCGCCGGACGGCAAGATCGCCGGCGCCGCGCTGCCGGACCGGGAGCCTGCGGTCGCGGAGCTTTGCGCGCCCGGGCGGGTTCTGGCCGGGCGGTATCGGATCCTGGGGCTGCTGGGGCGCGGCGGGATGGGTGAAGTCTATCGGGCCGACGACCTGAAACTGAACCAACCGGTCGCCTTGAAGTTCCTTGCACGAGCACGCCACGACGATCCCGCATGGCTTGCCCGCTTCCACGATGAAGTTCGTCTGGCTCGAAAGGTGTCCAATCCGAACGTCAACCGCATCCACGACCTGGGCGAGGCCGACGGCGAGCCGTTCATCTCGATGGAATACGTCGACGGCGAGAACCTCGCCTCGCTGTTGCGACGCATCGGTCGGGTGACCGGCGACAAGGCACGGCAGATCACCTGGCAGTTGTGTGCCGGCATCGGGGCGGCCCACGACCGGGGCGTGCTGCATCGCGACCTGAAGCCGGCAAACATCATGATCGATGGCCGGGGACACGTGCGGATCATGGACTTCGGCATCGCGACCCTGGCCTCGGAAGTCAATCGCGAGACGCGCATCGTCGGAACGCCAGCCTACTTGGCCCCCGAGTTGTTTCGAGGCGAAGAGCCGTCGGTCCGCAGCGACCTGTACGCGCTAGGCATGGTTCTCTACCAACTGGTCACGGGCCGCGAGCCGTTTGACGGGAAGCCGGCCACCGAGGACCGACCCTACCAACCGCCGACCCGGCCCTCGGAGATTTGCAGCGACGTCGACCCGGCGTTGGAGCAGATCATTTTGCAGTGTTTGCAGGCAGACCCGCGAGAGCGGCCCGAGTCGGCCCATGCCATCGCGGCCGCCTTGCCGGGCAGCGATCCGTTGCGTGCGGCGCTGGCTGCCGGCGAAATCCCTTCGCCCGGCATGGTGGCCGCCGCCGGTCCGACGCGCGGCATGCGGCCGCGCTGGGCCATGGTTTGCCTGGCTGTCGCGTTGGCCGGGTTGATCCTCGTGGTCGCTTTGGCCGATCGGACATTCTTGGCGCCGCAAGCCGGCCTGACCATGCCGCCCGCCGTGCTGGCCCATCAGGCGGAAGAAGTCATTCGCTCGCTCGGACACGAAAGCACCCGGGCCGGCAGCAGCCAGGGTTTCACGCTCGAGCGCGGCTGTCTCGAATACATGATGGCCCGCCATGACCCCTGGGCCGACTTGTCCGACGGCCAACCCGCGGCAATAACCTTCTGGTATCGGCAAGGAGACAACCGGCTCCGTCGGCCCGCTCCGTTTGGCGAGCCGGGTCTGGCCAGGAAGCTCTCTGCCGAGCCGGGCATGAAGACCGTGCGGCTGGATCCCCAAGGACGGCTGCTCGAGTTCTCGGCCGTACCGGTGCGTGACGAACATGAAGAAACCGCCGCGGAACGGGTCGACTGGTCTGTTGCCTTCAAGTGGGCCGGATTGGACATGGAGCAATTCCAATCAATCCCGCCGGTCCGAAACCCACCCGCCTATGCCGAGCAGGTTATGGCTTGGGAAGGTGAAAACAAACAAGAATCGAAGCGTATCGAGGCCGCCTCGCTAGGCGGTCGGGTGACGCACTTCGAGGTCGTTCCGCCCTGGCAGCACGAGGGCGGCGCGCCGTCGCGGATCTTCGTCACGCGGTTTGTGTTCTATCTCGTGGCCCTGATCGGCGGAGGACTGTTGGCCTATTGGAATCTGCGTCGCGGGCTGGGTGACCACCAGGGCGCCGTGAAACTGGCCCTGTTCGTGTTCGTGCTGGCCATGTTGGACTGGGCGGTCGGCGAACGACACGTCGGGGTCTTCGTCGAAGAGGCCGCCTCGGCCTATCTCTGGTTGGCTCGGGCAACGTTCGCCGCCATGGCTACCTGGGTTTGCTACCTCGGGCTGGAACCCTATGTGCGACGCTTTTGGCCCCAAACAATGATCACTTGGAGCCGGCTGCTTACGGGACACTTTCGCGATCCGCTGGTCGGTCGCGATCTGCTGCTGGGCGGGATGTTCGGCATCGGCCTGATGCTCATCGCCCAGATCGATGTTCTGCTGCCGTCCTGGTTCGGCTGGTCGGAAAAGTCACCCCTGCTGCCGAGCGTCGGATACGAACTGGGCGAATTGCTCGGCTACCGCTACAAGCTGGGCACGTTGGTCGGGATTCTGCTTCGCGCTGTTTCCGTCTCGATGGTAATGCTGATGTTGATGCTGTTGCTGCGTGTCACGGTCCGCAACGCACGACCGGCCGCCGCCATCTGTTGCGTGGTGTTGAGCGTAGCCTTGGCCGCCGCTTCCGACATCGATACGTTCTCGCCCTGGATGACAAGCATTCTCATCGCAGTGAGCGTGATGCTGATCCTCACCCGCGTCGGCCTGGTGGCCCTGACGGTCGGCTGGTTCGTCCGCGGCCTATTGATCGCCAGCCCGCTAACGACCGACCTGACAGCCTGGTACATTCCCTCCGCCACTTTCGCCGTACTCGTGGTCACCGCCGTGCTGGTATACGGCTTCTGGATCACCGCTCAGCCGCTACGCGGCGTCAGTCAATAGAAAAGTAGGGTGCGTGGAACGCACCGGAACATCTCAAAAAGTATCTCACGCAAAGACGCAAAGACGCAGAGAAAGTTAAGAACGCAGCTTCTTTGCGTCTTAGCGCCTTTGCGTGAGACCATTTCCCCCCTTCCCCTCGCCCTGAAACCGGCCCTGCTCACTCGGTCCGGGCGGTTGTAATTCCCGTGGCTGCCGCTAAGATGCTCTTCTCCGTGGTATGCCCACATATAGCCTGCCAAACGGGCGGAAGATCGGCACGCATCGCGGCGGTTATGATGCGTTCGTGTTCGACGTGACCGACGCCATGGCCGAGGTGGCCGAGCATGAGTTGATCGTCAGCGTCTGTAGAAAACACCACCCTAAAAGGCAGACGATCTCTTTAGCAGTCTTACCTTGCCCGACGTTTTTTCTTCGGGAAACGCTCAACGATTCCGCTTCGGACGATAAATATCCGTGGCCGTACCGAAGTGAACCTCGGCCGCGAAGCCCAGGGTCTCGCTCATCGTCGGATGGGGGTGGATCGTCTCGGTCAAATCGCCGACGACGGCCCCCATCTCGATCGCCAACACGGCCTCGGCGATCAGTTCGCCCGCCCCGAGGCCGACGATGCCGCAGCCGAGCACGCGCTGGCTCTCCGGGTCGATCAGCCACTTGGTCATGCCTTCGGTATGCCCGACGGCCTGGGCCCGACCGCTGGCCGCCCAGGGGAATTGAACGACCGCAACCTTGCGGCCTTGTTCCTTGGCCTCGGTGGCACTCAGCCCGGCCCAAGCGATTTCCGGATCGGTGAACACGACGGCCGGGATGGCCCTGGGGTTGAATACGGTCGGCTCGCCCGCGATGGCTTCCACGGCCGCCTTGCCCTCATGGGCCGCCTTATGGGCAAGCATCGGTTGCCCGGCCACGTCGCCAATGGCCCAGATCCTCGGGTCGGCCGTCCGGCGTTGTTGGTCGACCACGAGGAATCCGTCGGCGTCGACTTCCACGTTGGTATGTTCCAGCCCCAAGTCGGCGCTGTTGGGCGTTCGACCGACCGAGACCAGCACCCGATCGAACCGTTGCAGCTTCTCGTCCAAGTCGCCCTCGAACGTGACTTCGATAGCACCGTCTTTCTCGGCCAAGGCGGTGACCTTGGTGCCCAAGTAGATGGCCTCGAACTGTTTGCCGAGCTTCTTATCCAGCGGCCGGACCAGATCGCGGTCGACGCCGGGTAACAGCCCGTCGGTCAACTCCACCACCGACACCCCAGAGCCCAAGGCCGCGTAGACCGTACCCATCTCCAGCCCGATGTATCCGCCGCCGACCACCAACAACGACTCGGGCAGGTCGGGCAACTCCAACGCGGCCGTCGAATCCATTACCCGGGGACTCGGCAAGCTCAACGCCGGCAGGTTCGTAGGGTTCGAGCCGGTGGCCACGATGCAGTTCTCGAAGCGAACCCGATCGTCTTCCAGCGGTTCGCCGCCGACTGCTTCCAACAGCAAGGTTTGCGAGTCCTCGAAGCGAGCTTTCGCCCGGATCACGCGGACCTTGCGTTTGGCGGCAAGCTGCTTCAGGCCGCCGGTGAGCGTGTCGATGACCTGTTGTTTTCGCGCCCGCATGGCATCGATGTCGACGGCCGGCTCGTCGAATCGCACGCCCCAATCGGCCAAGTGTCGGGCCTCGGCCATGGTCTTAGCCACATGCAGTAGAGCCTTCGACGGGATGCACCCGCGCAACAGACAGACGCCGCCCAGCCGCGTCTCCAGATCGACCAACGTAACTTCCATGCCCAAGTCGGCGGCCAAGAAGGCGGCCGCATAGCCACCCGGCCCGCCGCCGATCACTACGAGTTGAGTATCCATACGCGAGTTCCTTCCCAGTGTGAGCATTCACAAAGCAGTGGTTTTGGACAGGATAACAGGATGATCAGGATAAAGGGAGAATAGGAAGACGCCAGGGCAAGCCCTGACCTACGGTGCTCAGCATCCTTCAACTACATTCAATGAAACGTAACGAAATGCTAAGAACTTTGTCGGCTCGAGGTCTGACCAACATATTCCTGCTCTTTCATCCCGTCCATCCTGTTATCCTGTCCAAAACATCTGTCCGTCAATTCTCCGTGAACGGTTACCTTCCAGTAAAGCCACGCTTGCGGCTTTATGCGTTTGCCAACAACAGCTTGCCCGGCGACTCGAGCCAGTCGATCACCTCGTTGAGGAACCGACCGGCGGCGGCGCCGTCGATCAGCCGGTGATCGTACGCGAGGCCCAACGGCACCCTCAGCCGCGGCTCTATCTTACCGTCGCGGACGGCCGGCATCCAGCGGGAGCGACCCAGAGGCAGGATGGCTGCCTCGGGATGGTTGATAATCGGCGTGCTGTATGTGCCGCCAACTGCCCCGAGGTTGCTGATCGTGAACGTCCCGCCGCGAAGGTCCTCGACGGCGAACTGGGCCGATCGGGCACGCTCGGCCAGGGTTTTGAGCTGTCGGGCAATCTCGGGGATCGACATCCGATCGACGTTTCTCAGCACCGGCACGACCAGCCCGCGCGGCGTGTCGACCGCGATCCCAATGTTCACATACTCCCGATAGACGACCTGTTCGTGCTGGTCATCGAGCGTGGCGTTGAGTCTCGGGTGCCGCTGCAGGGCCAAGGCGACCGCCTTGAGGACCGGTGGCATCATGGTCAGCTTCAAGCTCTCGCCCAAGAACTCGGGCGGGACGTTTTTACGCACGTGTTCCAGGTCGGTCACGTCGGCGTCGTCGAAGTTGGTCACGTGCGGGATCGTGGCGACCGACTTGACCATCTGAGCCGCAATTGTGCGGCGGATCTTCGACATCCGCTCGCGACGGATCGGACCCCAAGTGTCTTGGTCCGGTTCGCCCGGGGGCTGACTTGCCGGTGTTTCCTCGACGGTTTCCACAGCACTGGTGGGCAAGCCACCAGTGGCACGGCGAACGTCACCAGTGGCACCGCGAACGTCGTCGGGTGTGATGCGGCCGTGGCGCCCGGTGCCTTGGAGAGTTTGCAGGTCGACCCCCAACTCGCGGGCGAGACGACGTGCTGCCGGCCCGGCGGGGATCAGGGTGGCGTCCGAGGTTGGCGTGGGGCTTTGCAAAGCCGCAAGCGGCTGAGGGGGCTCGGCACTGGTGGGCAAGCCACCAGTGGCACCGACCGGTTCCTCGGCCTCTACAGTCAACAGGGTTTGGCCGACGTTGACGGTTTGACCTTGGTGGACGTGGACCTTGGTTACTTTGCCGGCATGGGGGCAGGGGATCTCGACAACCGCCTTGTCGGTCTCCAGTTCGATCACGCCGTCATTGGCGCCGATCACCTCGCCCTCGCGGACCAGCACCTTGACGACATCACCGTTTTCGATGTTTTCACCCAATTCGGGCAGTTTGAATTCGAGGGTCGTAGGGGGGTCGGCCATTTTCACACATCCACCTGATTCGGTTTCTCCGGATCGAGCCCCAGTTTCTTGATGGCTTTGGGTAGATCTTTCTTGGGATACTTTCCTTCGGCGGCCAATTGACTCAGGGCGGTCAGGGCGATGTTCTCGGCGTGCTTGAGGAGGTTTTCCCGCCGCTTGGGCGAT
>CAYYOX010000145.1:0-1357 GCA_964473065.1 uncultured Planctomycetaceae bacterium
GGGCGAGCCCTGACCTACTGTTGTTGCATGGCGAGGAAGGCCATGCGCAGTTCGTGGAGCATGGTTTCCAGCTCCGTGGTCTCTTGCGGCGTGCGGTTGCCTTCGGTCTTCTCTTGCAGCATTTGCAGCGTATCGATGGCATGCCGGGCCTGATCGAGGTGCACTTCGGGCTGCTTGGCGTCGGGCTTGGCCGGGTTCGGCAACATACCCAAGGAGACCATGCCCTGCAGGTAGAGGCTGCTGGCCAGGAAAACCAGATTCGGCGGCGGTAGCGTGGCACCAGGTGCTTCGGGCGTTATCTCCTCGGCCGTGTCGTCGCCTGCGGCCTCTTTCTCCGCCTCGACTTGACTCTTCCAGTCTTCGTCGATGATGATCTTCTTCTCTTCCGGTTTGGTTTCGTCAGCCATGGTCACTGCCTCCTATTGAACTATCCCCAGCCGTCTACGAGGTCTCGAGTTCCTGCGACTGCTCGGCCCGGGCCTTTTGTCGATTGACGGCCGCGCCGATGAAGCCGGCGAACAGCGGTTGCGAAGCGGTCGGCTGCGACTTGAATTCCGGATGGAACTGGACGGCCAAGAACCACGGATGGGCGGGAATCTCGATGATTTCGACCAACGTGCCGTCCGGGCTGGTGCCGACAACCTGCATCCCGTGGGCGGCGAACTGTTGGCGATAAGCGTTGTTGAACTCGTAGCGGTGTCGGTGTCGTTCGGAGATCTCTTCAGTCCCATAACACTGAGCCGACAGGCTATCGGAAGCCAGCTTAGCCGGCTGGGCGCCCAAACGCATCGTGCCGCCCTTGTCGGTGATCGTCTTCTGTTCATCCAGCAGGCAGATGACCGGGTGCGGATTGTCCTTTTCGAACTCGGTCGAATTGGCTCCCTGCAGTCCAACCACGTTTCGAGCGTACTCGGTCACGGCACATTGCATCCCCAGGCAAATACCGAAGAAGGGAATTTCCTTCTCGCGGGCAAAGCGAATCGCGTCGATTTTGCCCTCGATGCCCCGTTCGCCGAACCCGCCGGGCACCAGCAGCCCGTCGATGCCGGCCAGCAATCGCTCGGGCCCTTCGCGTTCGATGGCCTCGCTGTGGATCCGCTGGATGCGGATCTGAGCCCGATTGGCGATGCCCGCATGGTCCAACGCTTCGTAGATCGACTTATACGCATCGCGGTGCTCGGCATATTTACCCACCACGGCAATGCTGATCTCATGCTCGGGATTTCGCAGCCGGTGCAGCAGATCGCGCCAGTTGTCCAAGTCCGGCGGGTCGCACGAGAGGTTCAGTTTACTCACGATCAGGTCGTCCAGGCCGTCATCCACCAGGCTAATCCGCACCTCCTAGGACCAGAAGTCG
>CAYYOX010000145.1:1367-10974 GCA_964473065.1 uncultured Planctomycetaceae bacterium
TCGTTGCCCACGTCGAGCGCAACCTGCCGGATCGGTTCGAGAAACGGCGTGCTTTCGATGTCGCCCACGGTGCCGCCGATCTCGGTAATCCCCACATCGACGTCCTCGCCGGCCGGTTTGGCGATCGAAAGCTTGATCTCATCCGTAATATGCGGGATCACTTGGACGGTTTGGCCGAGATACTCGCCGCGACGTTCCTTCTTAATGACCGACTGGTAGATCTGGCCGGTCGTATAGTTCGAGTCGCGATCCAATTGGCTGTTGGTGAATCGCTCGTAATGGCCCAGATCGAGGTCCGTTTCGCTGCCGTCGTCCAGCACATAGACTTCGCCGTGTTGGAAAGGGCTCATCGTGCCGGGGTCGACGTTGATATACGGATCGAGCTTCTGCAGGCGGATTTTCAGCCCCCGCTGCTCCAAAAGCATTCCAATCGAAGCACTGGTCAGCCCCTTGCCCAAGGAACTGACCACCCCGCCGGTAACGAAAATATGTTTGCTCATCTTCCTGCCGTCCTGGTGAATGAAGGTTGCATCGTGCGAACCGCAAACCCTCATTGTAGGACCGACCGGGAAATTGAAAAGGTGGGCCGCGACGCAACTCGGGCGAAATGTTCCGAAAAGCCGTTCTGTGGCCGATGGCAACATCTCGGAGATCCGTTTAGCGGTCGACGGCACGTCGACCTAGGACGGGACCGACGTGCCGTCGGCCGCTAAACGGGAGCGTTATTCTGGGCCGACATGCCGTCGGCCGCTAAACAAGAGCGTCATTCGGGTCGCTAAATACCCCACGCCTACCGCCGCCGGCATTTCTCGACGAAAGTGCGGTAGTCTTGCGGCGTGTCGATGCCGAATGTGGGCTCGTCGACCACCCCGACCAGAATGCGGTATCCGGCCTCCAGAACCCGCAATTGTTCGAGTTTCTCGGTCTTTTCCAACGGCGAGGGCGGCATTCCCCCCAGTCGCAGCAGAAAATCGCGACGATAGGCGTACAGGCCTACGTGCTGATAGAAAATCGGCGGATCGGCATTCAGTAGGCCATCATCCCACTCCCGGGGACGGGGGATCGGGCTGCGACTGAAATAGAGGGCTCGGCCGACCGCGTCGAAAACCACCTTCACGCAGGCCGGGTCCTCCAACTGCTGCCGGCTGCGGATCGGCGTGGCCAAGGTCGACATGACGGCCTCGGGATTCTCTTCCAGAAGCCGAACCGCCAGATCGATCGCCTCGCCGGCCAGTTCCGGTTCATCGCCCTGCACATTAACCACGACATCGACCCCGGTCATCCGTCGGGCGACCTCGGCCACGCGATCGGTCCCGCTGGCCGCCTGCGGGTCGGTCATTTCGGCCTGCCCGCCGAACGAGCGGACCTCGTCGTAGATCTCCGGATGATCGGCCGCTACGCAGATTCCATGCGGCCGAAGCGCCTGCTGGGCCGCCTCGTAGGTGTGCCGAATCAACGACTTGCCCGTCTCGCGCAGCAAGAGCTTCCGCGGCAGACGCGTCGACGCCAGCCGGGCGGGAATCACAATCTGACTGCGGCACCGAGTCGGCGGCGCCGGGCGAGCAGTCGCCATAACGGGGTCCTCCGTGACCGAAACGGGCATTATTAGCTAAACAGGCCGACCGAATCCATAGATCATTAGGCAGAAAACGCTCGATATTGCGAGAATTTCTGCCAATAGCCCCCTCACGTTGGGGGAAGCGGTCGGGGTTGACACTCGATCTGGTCGAGAATACGATCCGCCCTCTTTTCCTATTCTCTTCGCATAGCGATCAACCCCAACGGCAAGGTCCGGTCTGACTTGACCAGTATCGTTCGGACAAAATGCGCGCTTTTGCTTACGGCCATAGCCCTGGTCGGCCCGGTCGATTGCGCCCTGGCGCAGGTGAATTTCCCTGGCGACCGCCTCAGCCATAGCACCTTGACGACGGAAGATGGCATCCTGATTGATCTTTGGGATCCCCACGGCCTGCCGAGCGAGGGTCAGTTTGGCCCTGCGTTTGGATGCCAACAAGGCTGTTGCGAGCAGTCTCTTTTTCGCGCCGGTCGGTTGCACGAGACGCTGGGCGAGTTCATGGCCGAATCCTGGCTGGACCACCAGGATTTCTACTCGTTCCGCGGACTGACCCTGCTGGGCGTGGGACTTGGCACGGCTGCCGTGCTGGCAAACACTTCGCTCGACGAGGATTTCCAAGGATGGCATGATGACCACATCCGGAGCCGATCGGCCGACAAGTTTGCCGACGCGATGAAGTGTTTCGGCGAAGGCAACATCATGATCCCCGTCTTCGTCGGTTCGGCACTGCTGGGTACCGTCTGCGACTTGTCCAACCCGCACGCGCGTCTGATCAACGAATGGGGAAACCGCTGTTCGCGGACCCTGGTCCTGGGTGGTCCGGCCGTTTTGGCGTTGAAGTATTCCTTCAGTGCCGGGCGGCCGAATGCAGTGGACTCCCAGTGGTATCTGTTCAGCGTGAACCGTGGCGTATCGTCGGTCAGCGGCCATGCTTTTGTGGGTGCGATCCCATTTATCAACGCGGCCATGATGACCGACAACCTCCTCTTGAAGACAGCCTTCTACACGGCCTCGGTCCTGCCCGCCTGGTCGCGGATTGAACATCGAATGCACTACTTATCGCAAGCCTTCCTAGGCTGGGGTATCGCCTACCTGGCGGCGGATGTCGTGTATCGAACCGAGCTATTCCAGCGAAACTGGACCATCATCCCCCAGCCCATGGAAAACGGTTTTGGCGTAATGGCTACTTGCCGATGGTAGCCCAGTTGAGAGAGGCACGAATAAGTAACGGAAAAAGAGAAAAAGGAAATAATAGGAGGGCGTTGGGCATGACATTCGACTCGCCGCAGCCGTCGTAGGCAGCCCTGCTCTGGCAAATTCACCCGCCCCGCCATTCCACTGGCCATTGACAGGCAGATTCGGCTCTGTCAAAATAGGGGGTCGCTGTTATACCGATTGACTGCCATTTATTTCCTTCTCTGCAGGAGAGAAAAACATGCCCGTACCGGCTACCAACGGAAAAATCCTTCTCGTCGACCTGACTACCTCAGAGATCAAGTCCGAGCACCCCGCCGATGAAATCTATCAAACTTACCTGGGCGGGTACGGGTTGGGCGCCTACTACCTTTACAAGATGCAGAAACCCCAGGCCGATCCGCTGGGGCCGGACAATATCCTGGGGTTCTTCACCGGACTGCTGACCGGCACCGCCGGTATCACCAGCAATCGATACGTCGTGGTGGGCAAGAGCCCCAAGACGGGCGGCTGGGGTGATGCCAACTCCGGCGGAACCTTCGGACCGGCCATGAAAACGGCCGGACTCGACGGCATCCTCTTCACCGGTTGTAGCGACAAACCGGTCTACCTGCTGGTCAAGGGCGGCGAGGCTAAACTCCTGCCAGCCGACGAACTGTGGGGACTCGATGCGGTCGAACTCGAGGACAAGGTCCAAGAGCTTTACGGCCCGAACGCCCGAGCCGCCTGCATCGGACCTTCCGGCGAGAACGTGAACCTGCTCTCCTGCGTGATGAACGACAAAGGCCGCGCGGCCGGACGCAGCGGACTCGGCGCCGTGATGGGTTCGAAGAAGCTCAAGGCCGTGGTCGTCTGCGACGGGATCAAGGAAGTCACCCCGGCCGACCCCGACGGCCTGAAAGAGGCCATCCACCAACACCGCGAGTTCCTCAAGACCCAGCCGCGATACAAGGGCATGAGGACCTACGGCACGTGCGGTTCGGCGGCCGGGTTGGCCCGCAAGGGTGACACGCCGATCAAGAACTGGGGCGGAACGACCGAGATCGATTTCCCGACCGTCGAGAAGATCAGCGACGACAACGTGATCGCCATCGAGAAGAAGAAATACGCCTGCTGGCGTTGCCCCTTGGCGTGCGGGGGAATCACCAAGGTCGAAGACGGCAAGTTCGCCTGCGAAGGACACAAACCCGAGTACGAAACGCTCGGCTCCTTCGGAGCCATGTGCTTGAACGACGACTTGGCCTCGATCAACCTATGCAACGACATCTGCAACCGCCAAGGCATGGACACCATCTCCACCGGCGGGACGGTCGCCTTTGCGATCGAGTGTTTCGAGAACGGACTGCTGACGACCGAGGAGACCGACGGATTGGAACTTCGCTGGGGCAATGCCGAGGCGATCGTCGAACTGACCCGACGGATCGCCCGACGTGAAGGCATCGGCGAAATCCTGGCCGACGGCGTCCGCAAGGCGGCCCAGCGGATCGGCAAGGGGTCCGAACAATACGCGATCCACATCGGCGGCGAAGAACCGCCGATGCACGACCCGCGGCTCGTGTCGGGGGTGGCTACCAACTACACCATGGACGCCACGCCCGCGAGACACACCCAGATCGGAACCTGGATCTTCGAGCTGGGGGCCGGACCGCCCGAGTTCATGGAGCAGCCGCAACCGCAGGAGTTCTACCCGGGCAAGGGCAAGTTGCACGCGAAGGTCAATAACTATTTCCACGTCGCGCAGTCGGCCGGGCTGTGCATGTTCGCCCTGCTGACACTGAAACCCAGCTTCGTGACCGACTCGCTCACCTATGCCACGGGCCGAGAATACACGTTCGACGACGTGATGGAGATGGGCGCCCGAATCGCGGCCCTGCGGATCGCGTTCAATCATCGCGAGGGCGTCCGCAACGTGGTCGACTACAAGCTTCCCAAGCGACTAGAGGGAGATCCGCCGCTGCAACACGGCCCTACCGCCGGGCGAACCGTCGCGATCGACGCCCAGATCAAAGACTACCTGGAAGCCATGGGCTGGGATCCCTAGACGGGCGTCCCCACCCGCGAAACGCTCAAGCAACTAGGACTCGACTTCGTAGTCGACGACTTGCACGGGTAACACGTTTCCCGAGGCCAACATGCCCGAGCCCAACTACACCGGCGACAACCCGTTCGGCGGGTTCTACGTCTTCATGGGCCTAGCGGCGCTCTTCTTTCTGGCGCTTGTGCTGAAATCGTGTTGGTAGGCGCGACCGACGGTCGCGGCTTTGTAGTGGTTGGATCTACTTGAACCTGATTTCGTGAACGTTGCCGGCCTCTAGCTCGATGACTTCGGGACCGACGATCTGTTGGTCCTTTGGAGGGCGGATCTTGTGACGGCCGGCGACCGTGGCTTTCAGTTTGGCCGACGTGGCCCTGCCGTCCTTCCACGTAATCTCGACTTCCAGCCCGCCGCGGGCGCGAAGGCCTTGGACCGAGCCGGTCGGCCAGGCCTTGGGCAACGCGGGCAGGAGGTGGATTTCCCCGGCATGGGACTGCACGAGCATTTCGCAGATCCCGGCGGTAATACCGAAACTGCCGTCCAACTGCAACGGCGGATGGTTGCCCAGCAGGTTCGGCAATATGTTGTAGGTCAAGAGGCCTTCGATCATGTGGTGGGCCATTTCCCCGTTCTGCAAACGGGCCCAAATCCCGCATCGCCAGGGCCAAGTCCACGAGCGGCGGCTGTCGCCCGTTTCGCCGCGGGCTTTCAGCGAGACTTCGGCGGCCTGGGCCAACTCGGGTGTTTGCGCGACGGAAATCTGCCGGCCCGGATAGACGGCGAACAGGTGCGACGTGTGCCGGTGCCGGTCATTGGGATCATCGCGATCTTCGACCCATTCCTGCAACTGGCCCCACTTCCCGATCTTCGGGCCCAGCAGGCGTCGCCGCAAATCGGCAACCCGATCGCGGTAGGGCCGATCGATGTCCAACACCTCGGCCGCCTCTAGGTAGTTGGCGAACAGGTCCCAGACGATTTGCTGGTCGTAGGAAACGCCGTCCTCTTCCGGGCCATGTTCGGGCGACCAGCCGTTCGGTGCGACCAGCGTGCCGTCGGGCAGTTCCTTCAGGTGATCTTCCCAAAACTGCGCGACCTCCTTGAGGATCGGGTAGGCCGTGTCGCGCAGATACTGTTTGTCGCGGCCAAATGCGTAATGTTCCCAGACATGCGGGCAGTACCAGGCCGAGGCCGGCGTGTTCCACTTCCAGCCGTGTCCGCCGTAGATGTTGTGCGAGGTGCGAAACGTAAAGCCGCGGACCTCGCCGAACGCGGCCCGCGTGGCCTGGCGGCTCGGCTCGCGAAAGGCGTCGATCAGCCCGATCAACGGTTCGTGACACTCGGCCAGATTGGCCGGTTCGGCCGGCCAGTAGTTCATCTGCACGTTGATGTTCGTATGGTAGTCGCTGTTCCAAGGCGGCTGGTTGCTGTTGTTCCAAAGCCCCTGCAGATTGGCCGGCAAGCAGCCGGGCCGCGAACTGCCGATCAACAGGTAACGGCCGTATTGAAACAGCGTCTCTTCCAGGTCGGGATCGGCGGGATCTTCGCGGTAAGCCTCGAGCCGTCGGTTCGTCGGCAGTTCGGCACGTTGCGCGGGTGTTTGACCCACATCCAATGCCACCCGATCGAACAAACTACGATAGTCCTCACCGTTCCGACGAACCAGTTCCGCGTAGTCTTCTTTCACGGCCGCCCACAGGTGCACGGCGACTTGCCCAAGCGCGTCTTGACCCCCGCATTGCTCGATGTAGTCCATCACGTAGTCGGTCCCGGCCGCCACGACGATTGTCACCTCATCGCACTGCACAAAACGGATCGCATCGCCGTCGGCCACGACCGTCCCGCCAGATGCGGCCACGTGAAGCTGCGTCTCGTAACGCAGCCCGTTGCTCAGTGCGCCGGCAACGACCAGTCGCGAGCCATCAGATTCCGTCGCGGCCTGATGCCCATCTTTCAGCCGGATGGTTCCGCTGTATTGTTTCGGCCGATCTGCCGTCAGCCGCGCCACGACGACTTGGTCGGGATGGCTGCAAAACATTTCCCGCGTAAACTTCACGCCGTCTTTCGTGTAGCGCACGCGGTGGATTGCCCGGGAAAGGTCGAGCTGACGTCGATACTCTTCGGCGGCCGATTTGCCTTCCAACTCTCGATACTGACATCACCGAGCGTCTGATACGCACCCATGGTTCCGTAGCCGCCGGAGACATTCTCATCACCGGTCCAGAGGCTGTCGACGTTGAGTTGGATTCGTTCCTCGTCGACGCCTCCGAAGACCATGGCCCCAAGTCGTCCATTACCGATCGGCAAGGCCTGACTCTGCCAGTCCTGCGCCGGCGAGTCGTACCAGAGCGTCAGCGGCGCCGGTTCGGCCAGGGCGAGTGACGTAGCGGCCAGGATGATTGTGGTAATAAGAAGTGGAACGGTCTTAGTCATGGGGTTATCCTTTCGAGTCTATAAAGCCGCGACCGTTGGTCGCGCCAACCGGGGGTGAAATGGTTGAATCTACTGGGTATTCCGGGCGCGACCACCGGTCGCGGCTTTATAGGATCCGGCAGCGACTCGTTAAGCGTCGTCTGCCTCAGAGGGTTCCTGCGGCAACGGGCGAGCCGCGTGGATCACGGCGAGAACGACCACCGCCTCCTGCCCGATGCGATAGATCAGACGATACGGCCCTTCGGGCACATCGCGAATCGTCGGCGCACTTCCTCGACCTCGATCGTTCGCCCCGCTTCCGCATCCTCAACTCCCGCATCGACACATTGGCGAACGTAAACGCGATACATGATGTCGTCCCACGTTGCATCGTTCGGAAGTGCGTCGATGAGGCGGTGGGCCTCGGATTTGATGTCGCCATGCACAGCATCGGTCATTGGTCTTACCTCAACAAACTAAGGATGATCGCCTCCATGCCACTTTGATTTTACCCTTTCCTGCCCTCGCACGTAACTATTCCGAAATGGGGCATTTGCCCGCGGATTCCGGGCGCGACCAACGGTCGCGGCTTTATAGAAAAGGCCCGTTGTGGCTCGGCTTCCCTCTCCCTCGGATGGGGAGAGGCGTTTTTTTGGCCACCCCGGGTTGGTGGGGAGGCGGGAAAATGCTAGGATGTTGCGATTATGGTCGATTGCCGCCCGATATCCGGGCGAGAATTCGATCCCGTCCCCGAGCAGAAGATATGCCCAAAAAAGAAGAAGCGATCGAAGTTGAAGGCGTGGTGACCGAGGCCTTGGCCAATACGCGATTTCGCGTGCAATTGGACAACGGCCATAAGATTATCGCCCATGTGGCCGGCAAAATGCGAAAACACTTCATCCGCATCGTGCCCGGCGACAAAGTTCGCGTCGAACTCTCGCCCTACGACCTGACCAAGGGTCGAATCACCTACCGCGAACGCTAGGTGCCGCCGAAAAGCCTTGCCCTAGAGTGCCTATCTTGCCCAAAGTCACACAACCCGGCTCAGGGCCAAGATCCGCTCCGCTGAATCGAATTACTCTCTAACACACTTTCGTAGCTACGTTCGCCAGAACGTGGTCGCAACCCTTGGGCACGCCCACGTTCTGGCGAACGTAGCTACAAACTGGGTTGCCTGCCAACGTGCCATCGCACGGCAAGTGGTCCGTCTTGGGGCCTCTGGCTCCCAGGGCTGTTTCTCGCTACACTAACATTGGCCTGCCGTTGCAAGCGAAAGCGGCAAGGCTGAACTCAATTATCATTTTCGCTCGAAAAGGAGAATCCAATGATGAAAAGAACATTCTTGTCGACTCTGCTCGTTGCGATCGTGTTGGGCATCGCGTGCTTATGCCCGGCCCAAGCCGTAGCCGCGGACATGAAAACCGTGGTGACCGTCTCGTTCTCCGGCTATGACGAGGTGCTCTCGGATGTCGAGTATCTCGGAAAACTCGCCGACAACCAGAACCTGAAGGGCGTGGTCGAAGGGCCCCTGATGATGATGACTCAGGGCGAAGGACTCAAAGGGCTGGACAAGAGCCAGCCTTGGGGCGCGATCGTCCAAACCGACGGACAGCAGTTCCCGGTACTCGTCTTTGTGCCGGTCAAGGACCTCGGGCAGCTTGTCGGGCTGCTGGAGAATTTGACGGGCGAAGCGCCGGAAGCCGAAGACGGCGTCTATGAGATCGCCACGGATGGCCCGACAGTCTATGTGACCGAGAAGAGCGGCTGGGCCTTCATCAGCAACGAGCGCGACACACTGGACGACGTGCCGAGCGATCCGACCGAACTGCTGGGTGAGTTGAATGAAAAGTACGATCTGGCCGTCAAGGCATCGGTTCAGAACGTTCCCGAGATGTTCCGCCAGATGTTCGTCGCCCAACTGAAGATGGGCGCCGGGGCGGCCATGATGCAGTTGCCCGGCGAAGGCGACGAAGACTACGCGATCCGCAAGGGTCTGGCCACGCAGGGGATCGACCAGTTGGTCACCATGATCAACGAGTTGGACGAAGTGCTGCTGGGCTTCAGCATCGATCAGAAGTCGGGTACCAGCTTCCTGGACATCGAAATCACGGCTGTGGAAGGCACGGATACGGCGGCTCAGTTTGCCCAACTCAAGGAGATGCAGACCAACTTTGCCGGCTTCAACCTGCCGGAAGCGGCCGTAGTGGGGAATTGGGCCAGTATGCTTTCCGACGCCGATGTAACCCAGACCAAGAGTACGTTGGCGACCGTCCGCACGCGGGCCTTGAAGGAACTCGAAAACCAGGGCCTTTCGGACGACGAAGTCAAAATAGCTCCGGAACTACTCGGACCCCTGCTGGACGTGAACGCGAAGAACAACGAAGGCAAGCACA
>CAYYOX010000145.1:10984-12036 GCA_964473065.1 uncultured Planctomycetaceae bacterium
GGCAAGAAGACCGACGGCGGAATGGCGTTGGTGCTCAAGCCGGGCGCGCCGACCGTGGTCATCGGCGGTACGATTGCCGAAGGAGCAAAGCTCGAGAAGGTGCTCAAGCAAGTGGTCGACATTGCCAAGGGTGAAATCGGCGAATTGGGCAACCTGATCAAAATGGATGCCGAAACCCACGAGGGCGTCACATTCCACACCATCACGGTGCCGGTGCCGGACGAGGAGGCCGCGGCCGTGCTCGGCCAGACCGTGCAAGTGGTGATTGGCTTGTCCGAGGAGAGTTTCTACCTGGCCGCCGGCGGTGAAGCGGCCGCAGTCCTGAAGCAGATCATCGACGCCTCGAAGGCCGACGCCGGCAAGCAGATCGCACCGATGCGGATCTCGGCCGCCTTGACCCCCATCTTGAAGTTCGCCGCCGAAGCGGCCGACGAGGACGCAAAGCCGATGATCGCCCAGTTCGCCAGCATTCTGGAGCAGTCGGAAGGCAAAGACCATGTGACCGTGGTCTCCAAGGCCATCGAGAACGGCGGGCAAGTCCGCCTGGAATTGGAAGAGGGCGTGTTGAAGCTGATCGGCACGGCCATCCAGAACGCCGGAGGCGGTATGTTCTAGGGAACGTTGCATGAATTGCGTCCAAAAGCCCGCCGGCGCTGTCGGCGGGTTTTTTTCACGAGGGTTCCCCGCCTGCCGCAAGGTTCGTAGTGACCCGATTCATCGGGTCCGGACTGCAGGGCGACGTCAGACCGGGTGGCCCCGGGTGATTGGTTATCCGGGAAGCTTAGAACTTGTAAAGGAATTACTTCCGGAATTCGTTTAGCCGCCGCCGGCACGGCGGTGAGGGCCAGATCTCCAATCTCATCGCCGTGCCGGCGACGGCTAAACGTCTCATCGCCGTAGTGGCGGCTAAATGGTGGAACTCCGGAATCGGGAAGTAATTACTTTACAAGTCTTTAACACACTCCCATTCACGGATTCCATAGTCGTACAACCTAGAAAAAAAACCGGGAAAGCAAAGCAACCACCCCTGGCACCTGCCAGGTGTGGTTTTT
>CAYYOX010000146.1:0-11970 GCA_964473065.1 uncultured Planctomycetaceae bacterium
AGACTTCGGCCGTTTCGGCGTCGACCGTGCGGTTCAATCCCAAGACCGACCCGACCGCGCTGAGCGGATCGCCGGCCATGCCGCGTCGCAGGGCTTCGGCCAGGGTATCGGCCACGGCCGCCCCGCACGGGTTGTTGTGCTTGATGACCGAAGCGGCCGGCCGGGAGAAGCTTCGGGCAATGCCCAACGCGCTGTCGAGATCCAAGAGGTTGTTGTAGGAAAGTTCCTTGCCGTGCAACTGTCGGGCCGAAACCACGTTCGCCCCGCCGTCGTCCGGTCGCGAGTAAAGGGCCGCTTGTTGGTGCGGGTTCTCGCCATAACGCAACACGGCCTTGCGGCTGAGGTTGACGTTGATCGTTCCCGGAAAAGGCCCCACGGCCGTCTCGCCGGCGAAGTAGGCGGAAATGGCCGCATCGTATCCGGCCGTATGAGAAAATGCCACGCCGGAAAGCTTCCGACGCAAGGCCGGCGTGGTGCAGCCGTTCTCGGTGACCTGCTCGAGGATGGCCGAGTATTGGGCCGTATTCGTGGCTATGGTGGTAAACTGATGGTTCTTGGCCGCCGCCCGGACCATCGTCGGACCGCCAATGTCGATCTTTTCGATCGCTTCTTCCGGGGTCACGCCCTCGCGGGCGACCGTGGCCTCGAACGGATAGAGGTTCACCACCACCAACTCGAAGGTGACGATGCCGTGATCGGCCAGCGATTTCATGTCGTCCGGGTTGTCGTGTCGGCAGAGGATCCCGCCGTGGACCGCCGGATGCAGCGTCTTCAGCCGCCCGTCCATCATCTCGGGAAAGCCGGTATACTCGGCCACGTCGATGACCGAGATGCCTTCGCTTTCGAGATGTTTTCGCGTCCCGCCGGTGCTGTAGATTTCCACGCCGGCGGCGACCAATCCTCGGGCAAACCCGGCCAACCCCAGCTTATCGCTGACGCTGATCAGGGCACGTTTAATCGGAGGCGACTCCATTTCCGTATACCTCTTTCGTGGGTTCCTAGACCGTAACGCGTAATTCTCGAAGCGAGACAGGAGCTAAACAGATTGTTTAGTGACTTTCCCGAGTCCCGTCAATATCCCCCTCCGTGGGGTGGGGGTATGTCTAAACCCGATTGATGATCATCGGGCCTCGCGTAACGGCCAGTGCCGCGACTCGGTGCGAGCCGTTTTCAGGTAGGCGGCGATCTTGGCCACGATGTCGGGTTGCTCGCTCGCCCGATTGTGCTCTTCGCCCGGGTCGGCCGGCAGATCGTAGAGTTGCAACGCCGCGCCCGGGGCCGTTCGCACGGCCTTCCAACGGCCCATTCGCACTGCCTGGCTGGAAGTTCGGCCTTCGTGGAACTCCCAGTACATGAACTCATGTTGCCGCTGTCGGCCTTGGCTGAGAATCGTGGGCACGATCGAGATGCCGTCGGTCGTCTTGGGCGCTTCCGCGCCGGCTAACTCGCACGCCGTCGGCAGGAAATCCCAGAATGCCCAAGGGTGGTCGCTCGTCGAGTTCGGTTCGACCTTGCCGGGCCAGCGCACGATGCCGGGCACGCGGATGCCTCCGTCGTGCAGCGACCGCTTGATGCCTTTCAGTGGGCCGGAACTCCCGAAGAATTTCGGATCGGCCCCGCCTTCGCGGTGCGGGCCGTTGTCACTGGTAAAGAAGACGATCGTCTGCTGGTCGATCCCCAACGCTTCAAGCTTCTCGAACAACCGCCCGATGTCGCGATCCATCCGCGTGATCATGGCCGCATGGCCCTTTTGCGCATCGGGCCAGTCTTCGTTTTCGTACGGTTCATAGCTGGGCACTTCCATGCCGTGTTTGCCGGCTTCGTTGTTGGCATGGGGGATCGTATAGGCCAAATACAGGAAGAACGGGCCGTCGCGGTGATCATCGAGGAACTTCAACGCTTCGGCCGTGAACAGGTCGTGCGAGTAGTCGACCCGTTTGGCGGCCACTCCGCCGGGCGACCGGTCGCGGCCGCCGATCACGTGATTCACTTCGTTACGCAACGGCCACTTCGTTTCGTTGCGCCACAGGAAGGCCGGGTAGTAGTTGTGGGCATGGCGTTGATTGAGGTAGCCGAACCAGAAGTCGAATCCCTGGCGATTGGGTACGCCCGTGGAATCGGCTTCCCCCAAGCCCCACTTGCCGACGATCCCGGTGGCATAGCCGGCCTGCCGGAGCAACTCGGCCACGGTCACATCTTCCGGCCGAAGCGGCACGAGCGCGTTGCCGCGAACCAGGGCATGGCCCGAGTGCAAGCCCGTCATCAGGCAGCATCGCGACGGCGCGCAGACGGTGCTTCCGGCATAGCAGTCGGTGAACCGCATCCCTTGGTCCGCCATTTGGTCCAGGCAAGGCGTTTTGATTCGCGTTTGGCCATAGCAGCCCAAATCGCCGTACCCCAGATCGTCAGCAAGAATGAATACGATATTTGGCAACGGTTCGGCCGACTCCACCGTGCCGGATGGTGCAAATATGATGGCCACGAAAAGCAACGTAAGTGAAAAAGTCGCAAAAGCTTGACGCATGACGGATTTCTCCTTGATCTGGAACTGCAGGGCGG
This sequence comes from uncultured Planctomycetaceae bacterium, assembly GCA_964473065.1. Lineage (GTDB taxonomy): Bacteria > Planctomycetota > Planctomycetia > Pirellulales > Thermoguttaceae > CAYYOX01. Next base: position 2,560 of record CAYYOX010000146.1, read on the forward strand.
AAATTGCCCAGCCAACCGGCCCCATCATACCCCTCCACGCCGGCCAATGCAAAGCATGTATTGCAAAGTCAGCTTTTTCCAGCGTTTTCTTGCCCGGCGACCCGGTGTTTCATTCCCACTTCGAGGAAAAAGGGGACTGGCTCCGAGCATGAATAGATGCTAAACCCGCCGGAAATCTTCCCGGCTCGGTGCCTGTCCCCTTTTTCCGCCTTGCGGCTGCAGGCCGCGCTGGGTTTCATTCGCACTTCGACGCCGCTAGAATAAAGGGCTTGCAGGATGCAATATCCCACCGACCATGACCCACCCGCCACGCCATTCAATAAAGGAACCGGCATGAAGAAGTCCATGGGTTCGACCAGGCGAACATTTCTGAAAACGGCAGCCGTTGCCACCGCGGCGCCGTATGTGATCACCTCCACTGCCTTTGGGGCGGCCGATCGGATTACGACCGCTCTGATCGGTTCCGGAAGCCGAGGACAACAGATCATGGCCGGCGGTGATCGGGTCGTGGCCGTCTGCGATGTTGACGCCAAGAAACGCGCGCAGGCCAAGAAGACGATCGACGCGAAGTCGGGTAACAAAAGCTGCAAGGCCTACGGCGACTTCCGCGACGTGTTGGCCCGAGATGATATCGACGCCGTGGTCGTGGCCACCCCGGACCACTGGCACGCGGCGATCGCCATCGCGGCCATGAAGGTCGGCAAGGCCGTCTACTGCGAGAAACCGATGACCTATTGCATCCGCGAGGGGCGGCTCATGGCCGATGCCGTGCGACGCTATGGCACAATCTTCCAGGTCGGCAGTCAGCAGCGATCCCGCGAGTACGAGAAGTTCACCAAGGCCTGCGAACTCGTGCGCAACGGCCGGATCGGGGAACTGAAGAAGGTCAAGGTCGAGATCCCCACGCGACCGGGAAGCGCCAAGCCGTGGAATCCGCGGCCGGCCCCCAAGGAACTCGACTACGAGATGTGGCTCGGACCGGCGCCTTGGGCCCCCTATCACCCGAACCGCTGTCATTACAAGTTCCGCTTTGTGAGTGACTACTCGGGCGGCGACGTAAGCAACTGGGGCGCCCATCAGTTGGACATCGCCCAATGGGGGATCGGGGCCGACGATACCGGGCCGTTGGAAGTCGTAGGCCACGGCAAGCGGAACGCCTCCGGGTTGCACGATGTGTTTTACGACGTGCATGTCGACTACACGTATGCCGGCGGCGTGAAGGTCGAGCTACGCAGCGGTGACAACGAGAACAACGGCGTGCGGTTCGAGGGCACGGAAGGCTGGATCTACGTCAGCCGCTCGAAGCTCGATGCGAAGAATAAATCGGTGCTCGACTCGCGGATCGGTCCGAACGAACTCCACTTGACCCCCGAGGGCAGCAGTGCCACGCACATGGGCGTTTGGCTCGACTGTGTCCGCAACCGCAAGCCCAAGGGACTCAACGCGCCGGTCGAAGTCGGCCACCGCTCGGCCACCGTGTGCCATCTGGCCAACATCGTCATGCAGCTCGACCGCCCCTTGAAATGGGACCCGGCCAAGGAGCAATTCATCGACGACGACGAAGCCAACCGCATGCTCTGGCGACCGATGCGCTCGCCATGGCGGATTTGACACCATACAATTCCCCGTTTAGCGGTCGGGCTTGCCCGACGTTTTTCTCGACCCACCCTACGACCTGCAAAAGAAGGAATCACATGACCCGGACAACCCGAAGCATCACATCGATCGTGATTCTCATAGCGGCTTGCACGACGGCCGTCGGCGCCGATACGGTTCTCGACACCGAGGTCCCCTACGGCGTGGGCCAATGGTCGGAAACATTGGGACTGCATCGGGCTCGCGTCAAGGTGAGCGAAAAGGCGGATGCCGTTTGGCTGCACATTCCTTGGCGGCGTCGGGACTCGGACCCGCAAAAGAAACGGATCATCATCGTCGATGCGGCCACCGACAAAGAGCTCGATAACGTGGCTCCGCTGGACATCCGGCGGGAATATGGCGATTTGGTCTTCCAGCCGCAGACCGTGCCCGGCGAGTATTACGTTTACTATATGCCGTTTGAGATCCAACCGGGTTACGGGGCGTATACCAACGATTATCTCCCGCCCGAGCAGACGGCCGAAGAGGAGTGGCTCCGCCGCAACGGCCTGACGGAATCGCAACGGGGCCAAGGCGATTGGAAGAAGCTGCCCCGGGCCGAACTGCTCGAGATTCAAGCCCGTACGGAGTTCGACCGTTTCGACCCCATGGAGGTCGTGGCCACTTCCGAGGAGACTGAAAAACTCCTGGCCGATCATCCGGGCCCGTACCTGCTGTTTCCCGAGGATCGCAAGCATCCGATTCGCATGTTCGATGAGTTGCCGTTGCGCTGGATCCAGCACGGGCCGAGCGATCGATTCGAAGGCAACGCGCGCCGCAACGAGTACTACGCCTTCCAGATCGGCCTGTTCGCCGCCCGTGCGGCGCTGGACGATCTGGACGTCGATTTCGAACCGCTTCGATCTGCATCAGGCAGAACGATCCCGGCCGATCGCTTGACCTGCTTCAATCTCGGCGGGACCGACTGGCTGGGCCGCCCGTTAAGGAAGTCCGTATCGGTGGCCCAAGGTCGGGTGCAACCGTTGTGGTTCGGCATTGATATTCCAGCGGACATCCAACCGGGCCGTTACGAAGGTTCCTTGTCGATCAAACCGAAAAACGCGCCCCCGCGCCGCGTTGAGTTGGTCATCACAATCGCCGACGAAGTGGTCCGGGACCGTGGCGACAGCGAATTGTGGCGCCATTCACGACTGCGTTGGTTGAACTCGACGGTTGCAATCGACGACGAGGTGACCGACCCGTACACGCCGCTTCAGGTCGACGGCCGCACGATTCGCTGCCTTGGCCGCAGCGTACGCCTTGCCGAGACCGGTTTGCCCGAGAGCATCGTAAGTTCCGATCGTCAACTGCTGGCCTCGCCGATGAGAATCGTTGTGGAAACGGATCAAGGTTCCGATCCGGCCAACGCCTCCGGGTCGACGATCGAACAACCGGGACCGGGCCGCATCGTCTGCCGCTCGGACAGTCGGGCCGGACCGTTGTCGCTGCAGTGCCGCGTCGACATGGAATCCGACGGACGGCTACGGTTCGAGGTCACCGGCAAGGCCGACCATGATGTGGAGTTGAAGGACGTTCGACTGGAGATCCCCTTGCGGCGCGAAGCGGCCACGTACCTGATGGGCATGGGCCGAGAAGGCGGCTACCGGCCGAAGCAGTTGTCGTGGACCTGGGTCGAGGCGAAGCCCGACGTCTCGCAGTGGTTCGGCAAGATCTACCAGGACAGCTTTTGGATCGGCGACGTCGAGGCCGGGTTGCAATGTGAGTTGCGCGGGGCCGACTATTGCGGGCCGTTGGTGAATCTCTACTGGCGCATCGGACAATTGGCCCCGCCCGCCTTCTGGCACAACGCCGGACAGGGCGGCTGCACGCTCGAAGAGGTCGGCCGGGAAACCGTCTTGATAAAGGCCTACAGCGGGCCGCGAAAGCTGAAAGCGGGCCAACTGCTGCAATTCGAATTCGCACTGCTGATCACGCCGGTCAAACCGCTCGATACGGCCAAGCATTTCAGCGCCCGATATTATCACTCCCATGTGCCGATCGAGCGGGTCAAGCGGGCCGGCGGCAATATCATTAACGTGCATCATGGGAACGAAATGAATCCCTACATCAACTACCCGTTCCTAGCCAACGAGAAGCTCAAGGCCTACGTCGATCGGGGCCACGAGCAGGACGTGAAGGTCAAGATCTACTACACGGTCCGCGAGTTGACCAACCACATCGTCGAGCTTTGGGCCTTGCGAAGCCTGGGTCACGAGATCTTGGCCCCGGCCAGCGACACCAATTTCGCCGGCATCGGATATCCCTGGCTCCGCGAGCACCTCATCAGCGACTTCGCGGCCGCCTGGTATCAGCACTTCCCCGACGGCGATGTCTGTGCGTCGATCGTCAATCAGGGCGCCTCGCGGTGGTACAACTACCACGTCGAAGGGCTCGGCTGGCTGGTGAAAAACATCGGCATCGACGGGCTGTACCTCGACGACGTCAGCTACGATCGGGAAACGCTCAAGCGGATCCGCAAGGTGATGGATCGCAACCGGCCCGGATGCCTGATCGATCTGCATTCGAACACCGATTTCTCGTGCGGCCCGGCCAACCAGTACATGGAGTTCTTCCCCTATGTCGATCGGATTTGGTTCGGCGAAGGGTTCGACTACGACCAGCCGCCCGACTACTGGCTGGTCGAGATTTCCGGCATCCCCTACGGCCTGATGGGTGACATGCTCCAAGGCGGCGGGAACAGATGGCGCGGCATGATCTACGGCATGACCGCACGTATTCCTTGGGCCGGAGCGAGCAATCACGTTTGGACCGTGTGGGACGAGTTCGGTATCGATCGGGCCAGAATGCTCGGCTACTGGCATCCTGAGTGTCCCGTAAAGACCGATAACCAAGACGTGATGGCCACGGCCTATGTCCGCCAGCGCAAGACCCTGATCGCGGTGGCCACCTGGACCGAGACGCCGGTCGAGTGCCGGCTGTCGATCGATTGGGACGCCCTGGGACTGGACCCTCAGAAGGCCAACCTCTACGCCCCGCCGATCGAAGGCTATCAAGAGGCGGCCCTGTTCGGGCCGACCGACCCGATCTACATGCTACCCCGCCGCGGCTGGTTGTTCCTGGTCGACGAGCAACCGCACGACGCACCCAAGTTCGTACCCGGTATCGACAAGGCCCTGGACAACCGGCAGCTTGTCCTGCACGAGACCTTCTCGGAGCCCGAGTTGGCCGATACCTGGACCCGCCGCCTGTCGAAGGACCCGGGCGCCAAGCTTTCACAAGAAGACGGCGCAGTGACCATCCAATCGCGGGCCCACTTTTGTGCGTTTATCGAGCGACCCTTGCCGGCCGGGGTCACGATGGTCGAGTGTCGGATCAACACGGGTACGGATCAAGGCATGAGTTGGGGACCGGGCGTCGGGCTGAGTTGGCCCGGCGGATTCCTGCGGCTGAACCTCCGGCCGCCCGAAGGACGTTGCGGTGTGGACGACGGGATGACTCAGGCGCTTTGCCGAGCCGGCATCAAACCAAACCATGACTACGACCTTCGCATCCGCCTGGAGCGCCACGAAGTGCTGACCGAAGTCTCGCAAGACGGCAAGATCTGGTGGCCGCTGAGCACCCATTCCCGCAGCCAGTTCCCCGGCCACCCGACCAAGGTCAGTATCGGAAAGATGGCCCCCCGCGGCAAAAACGTCGATGCCGACGAGAAGGTGAACCCCGAGGGAACGTGCCAGATCATCGAACTCCGTGCTTACACCCAGAAATAACCAGTAAACCGCCAAACCATTGACATTCGCCCGTCCGTCAAGGACAACACTATAAAGCCGCGACCGGTGGTCGCGCCCAATAACCTTTCTCGAAGGAAAATCGCCGTGAGCCACCCACAACAAAATCACCTCACGCGCCGCCGGTTCTTACAAAAAGCGAGTGCCATGGCGGCCGCGCCTTACGTTATCACCTCGGCCGCTCTAGGCAATCAGGATCGCCCGGCGGCCAGCGAGCGGATTACGATCGGCTATCTCGGCACGGGCCCGCGAGGATTGTTGAACATCCGCGAACAGTTAACCTGCCCCGACGCCCAAGTGGTGGCAGTCTGCGACGTTTGGCAGCACGTCCGCGACGGGGCCAAGCAGGCGGTCGACGCTCATTACAAGAACACCGACTGCCGGGCCTACGTCGACTTCCGCGAGGTGATCGCTCGCGATGACATCGACGCGGTGGGCATCGCCAGCCCCGACCATTGGCACGTGCCGATGACCATCGCGGCCGTCAAGGCGGGCAAGGACGTTTGCGTCGAGAAGCCGCTGGGGGTGAGCGTCGAAGAGGACCAGATCTGTCGCGAGGTGGTCAAGCGGTACGATCGCGTGTTCCAATACGGCACGGAAGCCCGGGCGATGTCCGCTTGCCGCCTGGGGGCCGAACTGGTTCGTAACGGACGCATTGGCGAGATCCGCGAGATCCGCGTCAAGGCGCCCAACAGCGTTCGCGGCGGATCTCGCACGCCCAAGCCGATCCCGGAGGGTCTGGAGTACGACCTGTGGCTTGGCCCGGCACCGTGGCGACCCTACTCGGGTTGTCCGGACAGCGGCGCCAGTTGGTTCCACGTGTACGACTACGCGTTGGGTTTCATCGCCGGTTGGGCCGCCCATCCGTTGGACTTGCTGCAATGGGCCTACGACACGCACTTGACCGGCCCGTGGGAAATCGAGGGAACCGGCCAGATCGACACGAAAGGTTGCAACGATGCGGTGTGCGACTACAACGTCGACTTCCGGCTGGCGAATGGCGTGAAGATGAAACTGTTCGCCCATGATGTAAAGACCGAAGAAGACCCGCGTTTGGCCGGTCGGGCTGATTACGCGCAACTGATCGGGACCGAAGGTTGGATCGCCCTGTACTACGGCGGCATGGTGTGCGAGCCGGACTCGCTCAGCACGTCGGTCCTGGGGCCGAACGACGTCCGCCTGCCGGTCAGCGACGGCCAGGAGCGAAACTTCATCAAGTGCGTCCGCACCCGCGAAACGCCGGTCAGCAATATCGACGACGCGGTGCGTAGCGACCTGATCAGCCACCTAGGGAACATCGCCATCCGAGCCGGCCGCAAGATCACCTGGGACCCGCTCAGCGAACAAATCATCAACGACGAAGACGCCTCGCGACACCTAACCCGCGCCATGCGCGACCCGTGGAGTTTGTAGCAAACTATAAAGCCGCGACCGGTGGTCGCGCCAAAGCCGTAGGGTGGGTCGAGGAACGAAGACCCACGCAATGAACGATGGAATTGGACGCGTGGGTCTTCGTTCCTCGACCCACCCTACGAGCCGAAACCAGGAAAACCCCATGACAAACCAAAAACTCACCCGTCGCCAGTTCGTCCGATCTGCAAGCGTCATGGCCGCTGCGCCCTACGCCATCACGTCCGCCGCCCTGGGCAACCAGGACAAACCGGCCCCCAGCGACCGGATTACGGTCGGTTTCATCGGGGTCGGCAGCCACGGCATCGGACGCAATTTGCAGATGTTCCTGGGCCAGAAAGACGCCGAGCCAGTGGCCCTGTGCGATGTCGACACCCGACAGATCGAGGCGGCGCTAAGGGTCGTGCGAGCGAAACGCGGCGGAGACTTCTCGTGTCAAACGACCCAGGACTGGCGCGAGGTGGTCGCACGGGATGACATCGACGCCGTGATGATCTCCACGCCCGACCATTGGCACGTGCCCATCTCGCTGGCAGCCATTCGCGCGGGCAAAGACGTGATCTGCGAGAAGCCGACGTTCACGCTCGAGCAAGGCCGGGTGCTGGCCGATACGGTCAATCGCTACGGCACTGTGTTTCAGTTTTCCACAGAGGACCGTTCCTTGGCCGTCTACCATCGCATGGCCGAGTTGGTCCGCAACGGTCGGATCGGCAAGTTGCAGCGGATCCTCGTCGGCTTGCCTGTCTGGGGGAGCGGGCCGGGCGACCCGACGCCGCAGCCCGTGCCGCCCGAGTTGGATTGGCAGATGTGGCTCGGCCCGGCGCCTGACGCGCCGTATAGAAACGGATTGCATCCGTTCAATTGGCGTTGGAACCACGACTACTCGGCCGGCATGTTGGCCGATTGGGGCGCCCATCTGTTCGACACGGCCCAATGGGGCAACGACACCGAACGCACCGGGCCAATCGAAGTCGAAGGCACGGGCCAACGCTTCGACAACGGACTGTACGATTCGTTCCACCATTTCAACCTGACCTACAAGTATGCCAACGGCGTCGAGATGCAGACCACCGCCGGGCGGGTCTACTTGCGATTCGAAGGGACCGACGGCTGGGTCGGCAACAACGGCTGGATCGGCAAAGTCGAGGCCAGCTCCCCGGAGATCCTCGACAGCACGATCGGCCCGGACGAATTGCACCTGTTCACCTGCCCCCAAGGCGAGCACCGCAACTTCCTCGACTGCGTGAAGACCCGTCGCGACCCGTATTTCCCGGCCGAGATCGGCCACCGCTGTTGCTCATTGGCCCACTTGGGTAATATTGCCATGGAGCTCGGCCGCAAGCTACAATGGGACCCCGACACCGAAACATTCCAAAACGACGAAACGGCCAACCGCATGAAAAGCAAAGCCATGCGCGAACCGTGGAGTTTGTAAAACCATAATCGTTTAGCGGTCGGGCTTGCCCGACGTTTTTCGTTATAAAGCCGCGACCGGTGGTCGCGCCCAAGCGAGTAGAATGACGAAAGGAACATTATGACAAACCGAAAACTCACCCGTCGCCAGTTCGTCCGAACCGCAAGCGTCATGGTTGCCGCCCCGAGCATTGTTCCTTCCTCGGCCCTGGGCCAAGACGGCGCGGTCGCACCGAGCAATCGCGTAACGCTCGGCTCGATCGGCATCGGCATGATGGGCCAAGGCCATTTGCGGGGCTTCGTGCGATACGCCGAGGCCCAGGTGCTGGCCGTGTGCGACGTTGATACTTGGCGACGCGAGAATGCCAAGACGGTCGTCGAGCAAACCTACGCCGCCCGAGAGACCGACGGCAAGTACCAGGGCTGCACGGCCTACAACGACCTTCGCGACCTGCTCGCCCGCGACGACATCGACGCCGTGGTGATCGCCACCGGCGACAACTGGCACGGTACGGCCACGGTCCTGGCGGCCGAAGCGGGCAAGGATTTCTACACCGAGAAACCGATCTCCAAAACGATCCGCGAGGCCCAGGCCATGGCCGAAGCGGCACGACGCTACGATCGCGTGGCTCAGATCGGCCTGCAGCAACGGTCCACGCCCGAGTTCATCAAGGCTTGCCGATTGGTCCGTGAAGGCGCTATCGGCAAGGTCAAGATGGTCTACGTTGCCTTCCCCGGCGCCAACGAAGACGTGAATCTTCCGCCCGAGCCCGTGCCCGAGGGGCTCGATTGGGATCAGTGGCTGGGCCCGGCGCCGTGGCGTCCGTTTAACGGGCGGTTTCATTACTATGGCAAACCGCCGCACGTGGTGCCGTGGCAATTCTGTCGCGATTTCGGCGGCGGCAACCTGACCAGCAACGCCGTCCATTCGTTCGACATTGTGCAATGGGGACTGGGTATGGACGAAAGCGGGCCGCTGGAGATTATCCCGCCAGAGACCGGGCAGGTTCCGTGCCTTACCTACAAGTATGCCGACGACGTGATCCTGCAAGTGGTCAATTGGCATCTCGATCCGAACCAACATTTCGTGCCCGAGGGCTGGGACCCGGCCACGCGACTGGAAAACTTCGGCGCGTTGTACATCGGCGAAGACGGCTGGATCCACGTCGGCCGGCGCGGCTACCTCCAGTGCTTCCCCAAGAAGCTT
>CAYYOX010000147.1:0-5045 GCA_964473065.1 uncultured Planctomycetaceae bacterium
ACCTGGCAATGCGGCGCGTTCTTCGGGCACCTCGCCGCCAAGAAGCGGACCGTCCAGAAGCCGGGTAAGTGGAACCGGATGACCGTCACCTGCAAGGACTCGATGCTCTACGTGGTGCTCAACGGCGAATTGGTCAACGAAATGGACCTGCGTCTCTGGACGTCGGCCAAGAAGAACCCCGACGGCAGCGAGATCCCCCCATGGCTCAGCAAGCCCAAGGCCTCTTTACCCACCAAGGGCCTGATCGGCCTGCAAGGCAAGCACGCCGGCGCACCGATCTACTTCCGCAACCTCAAGATCGCCACCCGATGAAAAAGGGGACATTCTACTTTATTGAAAAAGTAGAATGTCCCCTTTTTCGCGCGAGTCGTGCGGGCCGACGAAAAAGCCTGTAGGAGGCAACCCATGTCGCCTCCTACAGGCAAGTTTTTCACATTCTTCAGTTACCTGTGAAAATCAACCGCGACGTCGCTGCAGCTCGAACTTCTCGCCCTTGAACTGCTCGTACGTATTCTTCTGCTCGTCGGTCAACACGCCGAGCGACTGCTCGTCGGCGTCAGTGCGAATCTTGCGGAACTCGCCCATCTTCGCGCGACGCTCTTCCTGACTGAGATCGCGCAGGCCACTGAACGCTTCGCGCATCGTTTGCTCGGAACTCTTTTGGATCTCGCTGAGCTTTGCCTTCTGCTCGGACGTGAGTTGCAGCCGGTTGGCGATCCACTCATGGTTCAGTCCGTACACCGAGCCGCGGATCTGAAGGCGAATCTGATACAGTCGAATAAGTTTCTCCATGGAAATCACTTCGCTGAGCTTTTCACGCGACTTCTCATCCATCTCTTTGGTCAACTCGGTCATCTTCGCACGGCGTGCATCCCGGTCTTCGATATCCCGCACGCCGGACCATTGCGAACTCATTTCCTCGCGGAGCTTGTCGCCAATTTCCTTCACCTTGGCCGTCTGGTCGTCGGTGAGTTTCAACTCCTTCTGGACCTGCTCCGAACGCAACAGCCCCAGCAAGCTGCCACGCCCGGCCCCGCGCCGGCCTCCGCCGGGCCGTTGCGCTTCGGCCGTGGCAAGCAGTGCGGTCCCCAACAACAACGCCGTGCCCAATACCAATAAACGTCGAGTCATCTCAAGCTCCTTTGCAATAGGGTAACAAAACGGAAAACAACCAACAGCCTGGATTTTCGAGGAGCCAGACCCATTTGTCAAGCTTTCCCCCTTTTTTCCTCCACCGGCTCGAAAAACCGGCCGGCCTCGCGAAAAAGGGGACATTCTACTTTATTGAAAAAGTAGAATGTCCCCTTTTTCGGACCAGCTACACACCCTGCCCAAGAATTGCGACAATTAGCCCTTGGATCGACTGATCCTTGGCTTCGATCGTCGGCTCTAGGCCGGAGTCGCGCAAGGTGGCGGTTGTGGTGGGGCCTATGCTGGCTAAGCAAACGCGGTTGCCGAGCGATTCGGCGGGGATCTCGGCAAACAGGTATTGAACCGACAAGGAATTGGGGAACGCCATCCAGTGGATCTCGCCGGCGGCCAGCAGGTCGGTTACTTGTGAGAGGTTCGAATAGTCGGGCCGATCGTCGCGGATCGTCGGCAGCTCGATCACCTCGGCCCCAAGCTGTCGCAATTGCGAGGCCAGCTTGGACGGTTCCCGACGTGTCCGCGGTACGACGATCCGGCGGCCGAACAAGGGACGCGATTCGAACCACTGCAACTTCTCTCGCAACCGGACCACGTCGCCGATGAGGATCATGGCCGGCGGCTTCAGTTGCGATTGCTTGGCCACGCCGGGCAAGGTTTCGACCGTGGCGGTGATCACCTGCTGCCGGGAAGTCGTTCCCCAACGGATGGCGGCGGCCGGTGTTTGCGGGTCCAGGCCGTTGTCGATCAGTTTCGAGCAAATGCTGCCGAGATTGGTCACGCCCATGTAAAACGCCAACGTCCCGCCCGAGTTGGCCAGCGAGTGAAAATCGAGATGCGAGAGGGTCTTCTCGGGCGATTCGTGGCCGGTCACCAGATTCAGACTACTGGCCACTCCGCGATGCGTCACAGGAATCCCGGCATAGGCGGCCGTTGCCACCGAGGCGGTCACGCCCGGCACGATCTCGAACGGCACGCCCGCTTCGACCAACTCCAAAGCCTCCTCGCCGCCACGCCCGAAGACGAACGGATCGCCGCCCTTCAGCCGCACGACGCTCATTCCGCTACGCGCCCGTTGGACCAACAGTTGGTTGATCTGTTGCTGCGGGATGCAGTGGTGGCCATGGTGCTTGCCGGCATAGATCAATTCGGCGTCGGCCCGGGCGTGGTCCAACAGGCCCTCGGGGATCAGCCGGTCGTAGACGATCACGTCGGCCCCGGTGATCAGTTCCATGGCGCGTAGCGTCACCAACCCGGGATCTCCCGGTCCGGCGCCCACCAGATACACGCAACCCTTTCTCAAGTCTTTCTCTCCAATGCAACGACATGAACGACTTCGGCGGCCAAGGCGGTCGCATCCTCGAAGACATGGTCACCTTCTATCTTCGGCCGACGCACAACGACCACCCGGCAATGCTCCTCTTCGGCCGCTTGCAGCTTGTCGCTGACCCGGGCCGCTTCTCCGCCGTCTTTGGTGACCACCACGCCGGCGCCGCACTGGCGGACGTGTTGCCGGTTTTGCTCGACCGAAAATGGTCCCCGGCCTGTGATGATTCGATCCGTGGCAAGGCCCGCCGCTTGGCAGGCGGCCAGGGACTGCTCTCGCGGCAGCACGCGGGCAAACAGCGGCAACCCGGTCCGTCGTGCCTCGGCAGCATAGGGCGCCAGGTTGTTCGCACCGGTGGTCAGCAAAACAACCCGACCGAATCCGAACGCCGCCCGGGCTGCCTCGGCGTGTCCGTCGGCAAACGTGACCCCCTGGCGGGAAGGCTCAATGGCCGCGGGCCGAACCAATGTAAGATACGGCAAATCGAGCCGCTCGGCAACCGTCCGGGCCGTTTGGCGGATCGTCGTGGCATAGGGGTGAGTGGCGTCAACGATCGCACGAATCGACCGCTTCTCGATCAGCCGGATCAAACCGGCTTCATCCAGCGGCCCGGTGCGTCGCTCGATGTTCTCGTGCGTCCCCAGATCGAGTTGCACATCGGTAGCGGTCGACACCAACACGCGCAGCCCCGCCTCGGCCAGTCGGGCCGCCAAGGGAGCCGAATCGCTCGTGCCGCCAAGCAATAGGATCATAAACGATACCCTCGTTCGGTTACAAACCGACCCTCGGCCAGCTTGCCGGCGCTGTTGCCGATGATGACGACGCTCCTCATGCCGACATCCTGCTCGAGCAGATGATCCAGGTCGGTGATCGTGACCGTCTGGTCCGGACAACTGGCCGAAGTGACCACGCCGACCGGCGTATGGCCCGGCCGATGGGCCAGGAAGATCTCGACCGTCTCTTCAAGCTGTTTGATCCGCTTCTTACTGCGCGGGTTGTAAAGCACAACAACCAGATCGCCGACGGCCGCCGCTTCAAGCCGACGCCGGATGGCCTGCCAATCGACCAGCAGGTCGCTCAGACTGATCACGGCGAAGTCGAGCATCAAGGGCGCGCCCAGTGCGGCGGCCGCGGCGCTGGCGGCCGTGACGCCCGGGATAATCTCGATCGGTACGCGAATGCCCTCGGCGGCGGCCAACTCGATCGCCAGACCGGCCATGCCGTAGATACCCGGGTCGCCCGAGGAGATCAGCGCCACCGTATGCCCCTCGACCGCTTTCTGCAACGCGGCCCGGCAGCGATCGACCTCCTGCTTCATGCCCGAGACGAGCGTCTCTTGGCGGTCGATCAGGTCGGCGATCGAATCGACATACGGCTTGTATCCGACCACGACATCGCTGTCGCGGATGGCCGACTCGGCCCGACGCGTTCGGTCTTCCGGTGCGCCGGGGCCTATTCCGACCACGCGCAGTTTTCCCGGGCCACGGCCACGGTCACGCTCTCGATTATCTGTTTCGGTAGTAATAGCTGGGTCCTCCGTCCTGCTAGCAAGGCGGCCGGTTCGGCCACCGCCGGTAGGTTGACTTTCTCTTGGACAAAACTTGAACGGGCAAATTCCCGCGTGCTGTTGCGAATCTGATCGGACGAGATGAACCGCACCGGCAGGCCCAACTGTCGGGCGGCCGCCAGCAGGCCCGGCTCGTCCTGTTTCACGTCGGCCGAGGCCAACAGGCGGATGTCGTCGGTCTTGGCGCCGATCTTTTCCATGGCCATCTCGATGGCACGAACGATCCGGTCGCTTTCGGTTCCCCGTTGACATCCGACGCCGACGATCAGCGTCTTCAGTGCTTCGGTCGTGGTCGAGACGACCGGTTCGGCGTCGAGCAGGTTGGCCACTCGCAGCGCCAAATCGTTGGCCCCGCCCTCGTGCCCGCTCAATAGACTCACGGCCCAACGTCCGCCCACATCGACGGCTACCACGGCCGGATCGGTCCGCTTGTCGGCCAGATGGGGCCCGATCGCTCGAACGGCCACGCCACACGGCAGGATATAGACCAGCCCTTCGTACTCGGCAAACAGCCGCTCGGTCAAATCGACAACCCGGTCGAACCGGGTCGCCTCGGGCAGGATCAACACCTGACCGTGTACGTAGACATCGCAGTCGTTCAGCCCGGTCGCGATGGTCTCGGCCACCCGGGCGCCTTCGTCGCAGAGTGTGATCAGGGCCGTCTTCACGACGTGTCTCCTTGCCGGTAGCCGTGCGTGAAGTGCCGATCGTACAATCGCGAGGCGTGCGGCAGCGGTCGGGCCAAGGCATGGCCGACCAGGATCATGGCGGTCCGCGTGATGCCGGCCGACTCGACCTTCGAGCCGATGTCGGCCAGCGTGCCGCGGATCGCTTGCTCGTCCGGCCACGAGGCATGGAACACCACGGCCGCCGGACAGTCGGGCCCGTAATGCTCGGCCAGCGTGTCGGCCACCTCGCCCATCTTGCCGACCGAAAGGAACAAGCACAAGGTCGCTCGGGTTGCCGCCAGTTGATCGAGCTCCTGACCCTTAGGCACGGGCGTGC
>CAYYOX010000147.1:5055-11956 GCA_964473065.1 uncultured Planctomycetaceae bacterium
GCTCCTGGCAGCGTCAAGAAAGCCATAGAGATGGTCCCGGCTGGCGCGGAGGAATTCGGAGGTATGTCGCGGTCCCAGGCATCTTCGAAGGCGGCGCGTCTGTCACCTCGGGCGTTCTTTCTATCTGCCTTCCATTGATCGGGCTTTACATCGAATTCCCGCAGTCGCCGAGCCAACCCGACGGCTGTGAGTGGCTTTTGGCTACGGCCAATCTCCTTCCACCGGCTGTCCTCGGGCGCCGTCAGTTCGACCCGCAACGAGGCGGCCGCGGCTTGAAACGAGCTGATGCCCGGCACCACTTCGTAATCGATTTTCAGTCGGTCCAACTCGTCCATCTGCTCGGCGATGGCCCCATAGAGGGACGGTTCGCCCGTGTGCAACCGGATCACGTCGATGCCGTTCGCCGCGGCCTTTTCGATGACGGCCACGATCTCATCGAGATTCATCCCGGCCGAATCGTAGCGCTCGGATTCGTCGGGCAGCAAGTCGAGCAGTTGCGGATTGATCAGCGAGCCGGCATAGATGCAGCACTTGCCCGCCCGCAGCAACCGCTGGGCCTTGACGGTCAACAGCTCCGGATCCCCCGGCCCGGCACCGACAAAATAGACCTTCATGTTGTCTCCCTCCGATTGAGTCGTACCACTAGCACCATGATCGTCAGCGAGTCGGGCCGAAGCCCTTCGAACTCCTCCGGATCGACCGAGCGAACTTGCTCGTTGTCTAGCGTTAAGTTTTCACACACAAACAGTTGGTGGCTTTCTTGAAGTTCCCGGGCCACGTCGCACACCCAGCGGACCGCCTGCTCCGTGCCGGCCAGCACGGCAATTTTCGGGCAACCGGCAAGTTCTTCGGCTGTTACCTCAGGAAGACTGCCGTGGGCGCTAAGGATCCGTGCATCGGCCCAATCGAGCCCCAGCCGGGCGAACGCTACTTGCACCGAACTGACGGCCGGAATGATTCGGCAATGCTCCCGACCAAACCGACCGACCACGGCCTTGGCCAGGCTGAACAGCCCGGGCGAACCGCTAACCAACACGGCCACCCGCCGCTCGGCCGCGTGCCCGGCGATCAGCTCCAACGCCGGGTCCACGCGGGCCGGCAACTCGATCCGCGGCGACTCGTCTTCGTCAAACAGCCCCAGCAGCCGCTTCGAGCCCAAAACAACCTCGGCCTGGGCAACCGCCTTGGCGGCGGCCGGCGTGAGGTAATCGGCCGAGCCGGGGCCGCAACCGACGATTGTGATTTTCGGGGCGTCTACTGCCATGGCGTGAGATCTCCGTCAGTGCCCAGGCATTCGCCCGCCATGTTGACCAGGAACAGAGTGACCGGCATGGCAGCCTCGATACGTCGGCTGACCGCTTGTCCGATCCGACTGGCTACTTCGTTACCCAGCCGAGTTCGTTGATCCGACGCGAGCGATTGAAAAAGCCCTTCGACCGTTTCGCTGTCGCTTGACGGTTCATGGCCGATTTCTCGGGCAATTTGGGCGACCAGTCCGACGGCTTGGGTGCTGCGCGAGCTGTGGGTGTCCCAATCGCCGGCGATCAGTTTGGCCAACTTGCCCGGGTGACCCAGCAGTAGGACGGCCTGAAACGGTCGTTTGGCCAACTCGTCGACGGCCACGCCCCAGGCGTTAGCCACCTCGACGGTCTGTTGCGAGGCGGGAGTGAAATGCCTTTCGGCCGCCTTGGCCCCGATGTTGCCCGGCACGAGAATCGGCGCACTGATGTCGCACGCAGCCGCTACGTCCAAGGCACATCGGATCGCGTCGTGCAGGGCCTTGGCACAATAGGGTCGCACGATGCCGGTGGTACCCAGCACGGAAAGCCCGCCGACGATACCCAGCCGCGGATTGAACGTCTTCTCGGCCGCCGCCCGGCCGCCGGGAATGGAAATCTCGACGCACACGGCCCGGTCGGTCACTTCGGCGATGGCGTCGGCAATCATCCGTCGCGGGACCGGATTGACGGCCGGCTGGCCCGGCGTAATTTGCAGCCCCGGTTTGGTGACCGTGCCGATCCCTTCGCCGGCCAGGAACGTGATCTCGTCTCCTTCAACAAACCACAGCGACACGACCACGTCCATGCCGTCGGTCACGTCCGGGTCGTCGCCCGCGTCTTTCCGCACGGCCGCCATACTACCCTGTCGGCTTTCTCGGGCGTAGAGCACGGGCACCGTGACGCGCGAACCGTCGGGCAGCCGCACGTCGATCTGCTCGGGCCCTTCCAACCCGCACAATACGCGCGCGGCCGCCTTGGCCGCGGCGGCGGCACACGTGCCGGTCGTTAGTCCCGTTCGCAGTGCGGTCATGGGTTCGAGGTTTTCCACTCTTGTCGGTCGATGTGGATGATGACGGTGGCCATGTAGCCGTGGCGTCCGTCGGCCGCTTGGCGCAGGTCGGTGGTGGCGAACTCCTTGCCCGGCTGCTCGACGTAGCAGACCAGCCGAGCCCGATCGGTCAGGCCCTTGCGGTCGAGCAAGTCGGCCAGTGCGGCCACCTGCTTGCCCGCCTTGTAAAGGACCAGCGTTTCGCAATGCTCTAAAGCCTCTTCCACCTGCGCCAGGTCGGTGGCTGGCATGATCAAGAGGCGGTCTTCCTGGATCGTGAGGGCTTCGCCAAACCGGCTGGCCACGCTCTGAAACGCACTAATGCCCGGCACGACATGAATCTGCTCGGACGGCAGACGCTCCTGTAGCAGCGACAACAGGTAGCAACTCGTGCTGTAGATCAACGGGTCGCCGATGGTGATCTGCACGACCGATTGGCCCTGCTGCAAGCGACGGCAGACATCCTCGGTCACTTCGCGCCACAGCTCCATCGTCTGATCGATGTCGCGCTGCATGGCGTAGACGTGGTCGATCACCTCCTGGCCGTCGATCAGGTCCTCGACCGTTTTCAGAGCCAGGCTTTCCTCGGTCATGCGGCTTCGCGGCGCGATGATCACGTCGGCCGAGCGGATCAAGTTGGCCGCCCGAAGCGTCACCAAGTCGGCTGCTCCCGGCCCAACGCCGACGGCATAGAAGTTTCCCGGTTGTGATTTGTCGTAGGTTGACATGTTCATTACTTTCAGCCGCCAACCCGGCGTGGCCGCCCGGGGCTAAACGTTTACTCAATGCCACACCATCCACATGGCGACGATACAAATAATCAGGAAAATCGACCGCAGCACCTGGGCGCTGACGGCCATGATCAGGCCCGTCTTGGGTCCCAGCACGGCCACGTACGTGGGCAACGCGTGCTTGAACGTGCGGATGGGGGCCGTTACCAGCGAGCCGATCAGGATGGTCAGCACGGCCTGCTTCACCGAGATCGTGCCCGCGTCGAGGAAGTTGGCCGCGGCAATCGCTCCGTTGTAAAGGCTCAACGCTTGGGCCGGGATGATCACCGCCGACTGCGGCGGCAGGAACGAAAACGTGAACAACCCGGGCATCGTCTCGGCCATTTTTTCAAACGCGCCGAGGTATTCCAAACCGGCCATCACGGCGAACGTCGGAATCAAATAGATCATCAACCGCTTCAAGGTCCGCCGCGACCGCGACCACACCGTGGGCCAGAACTTCCTGGGTTTCTTCTTCCCCCCTTCCGTCAAATCCTCGTCGGCGTCCGGGTCCAAGTCGACCGCGGGAAGCGTCTCGTCGGTGAATCGGCAGACGATCAGGTTCGAGACGGTCAGGATGACGATGATCTCGGCAAAGATGGCCACAAACCGGACGCCGAACAAGGCGGCCGTCGCCTCCACGCCGAAGACCGACCCGATCGGCAGCACGTAGGTCGGCAAGTGGGCGAACAGCGACAAACACGAGACGACCAGCACCGACGTGTAGAGCTGCCGGGCGTTCAGCCGGCCCTTGTCGCGCGAGGCGACCAACATGCTGTTGGCTACGGCGCCCGATTGAAAGGCCATCAGGAAGGCCGGTCCGGCCGTTTCACCCAAGCGTCCCATCTTCAGCACGGGCCAAGTCAGGATGGCGAAGTATCGCACGTAGCCGGAGACCTCCAACATCTGACCGGCCAGCACGCCGATCGTGATGAACAGGGCCAATTCCGCCAGCAGGAACGCCTTGCGCGGCCAGAAGGGCAAGCGCCGCTTCCAGCTCTTGTAGCCGCCGCTCTTCATCCTTTCGGCCCGGATTTCTTCCAGTTTTCGGCCCGTCTCGCCTTCGGCCTGAACGCGACCCTTGCGCGAGGATTTCTTCTTCGAGACCTCGCCAGACTGCGCAGCCGGTCGGGCTTCGGCGGCGGGCAGGGCCGTCAGAAGGATGATCGCGGTCAGGATGGCCAACAGAAGGCGGTTCATCGATTGCTCGCTTGTTGGGAATCTCGGTCCAGCCGAGCCAGGGCTTCGTCCAGATGTTGAAAGAAGATCTCCAGCACCTTGTCGTTGTAGCCCAGCGGCTTGGTGCACTGGCTCCGCGGGGCGCCGATGATCGACTTGAACGAACCCTCTTGCTCGCCCATCACGTCTTCCATCACATGGGTGCCGGCGACGACCATCAACGGGATGAAGTTGACCCGACCGGTCGTCGCGGCCTGCTTCTTCGCTTCGGACAGCTTGCCGGCGCCCGGTTGGCCTTCGACGCTGCAGACCACCACGTTGTCGTACTTGGCCTCGATCTTCTCGGCAAAGGCGATCAACTGCCGGTTCAATTCCGGATGGCGCTTGTTCCCATGGCAGACGACCACGTTGGGGGTCGCCGGATCGAGGTCGTCACCCACCGCGTCGATGACCTGCTGAATGTCCTGGTCGTCGGCCAGCAGGGCGTCGCCGACCGCGATCTTCATGCCGGCCGTGTCGACCCGAGAGATCTCGTGATACTCTTGACCCGGCGCGATGTGCAGCGACTGGAAGACGGCCGCAGTTTGACCCTCTTGCCGCAGTTCGGCGATCACTTCCGGCAGACCCTTCACGTCGACGCCCTGCCGCCGGAGTTTCCGCAGGATGAACTGCGAGGTGAAGGCCCAGCGAACGTCGTGCTCGGGGAACCGTTTTCGGGCCTGGCGGTCGATATGGTCGAAGACCTTACGAGCCTCGGGCACCGACGTGCCAAACGCCACCAGCACAACAGCCGGCCGCTTCGGGAGTTTTTCATTGCCATGGGTCATAGTACACATAACCATCAACAAAAGGGTTAAGAGGGTTGTGATTTTCATCGTAAGTTCCAGTAGTAAAGTTCGGTTGTATTCATCCGGTGCCACTGGTGGCTTGCCCACCAGTGCTGTTATTTGAAGGAAGCACTGGTGGGCAAGCCACCAGTGGCACCCTTGTTCTACACTTAATCCACCATCGCCAACGCATTAACCGCCGCCGCGGCCACGGGGCTTCCACCGCGAGGGCCGACGTTCGTGACGTAGCAAAGATCGCTTTCCAACAACGCTTGCTTCGATTCGGCCGCCCCGACAAACCCCACCGGCAATCCGACCACCACGGCCGGGGTGGCTCGACCGGCGGCGGCCAACTCGAGGATCTTCCACAAGGCGGTCGGCGCGTTGCCGACGGCCACGATCGCGCCGTCGAGTTTCGCGGCCAAATGCTCCATCGCGGCGGCCGCCCGGGTACTATGGTTGGCCTTCGCGGCGGCAATCACCTCGGGCTCGCCGATCACACACAGCACCTCGCAACCGGTTCGCGTGATGCCCGCCTGAAGCATCCGCACGTCGCAAACGATCGGCCGGCCCGCGCGAATAGCCTCCGTGCCGCGCTCGATGGCCTCCGGATGAATCCGCATGGTCTCGGCGAACGAGACGTCGGCCGTGGCGTGGACCACGCGACGCACGATCGGCAGCAGTGGCGGATCGATCTTCAGCGGCGCCAACTGTTGGTCGATAATCTGGTGGCTTCGCCGCTCGATGTCGGCGCCCTGGGTCGGCAATCCGACGGCCAGCGGGTGGATCGGGGGTGTCTGGTTCGGATCGCTCATGCGGTCTCCTTGCAGCGGTTGACGAAATGCCGGGCCACGGCCGGTTGCGACGCCCAGTGCAGGTGGACGTAGCTGGCCAGGATGTTCCCCTTCTGAAAACCCTCGGTCCGAAGCGTGTCGTCGCGGCGACGTTGGATGCGATAGACTTGCCGCCAGCCGTCGGGTTGGAGGCTCTGGTCGGTGATTTCCGAGTAGTGGAACTCGTGGCCTCGGATGGTCGTTCCTTGCGGCCCGAAGAGTGAAGGCCGATCGAGCGTCACTTCGACGTAGCCGAGCGTTTTGCGTTTCGGCAGCATCCGCGTGTCGATCGGCAGTACGCCGACCATCGACTGTTTGCGACCGTCGAGCGTTTCGAGCTGGTGGCCCAAATACATCAACCCGCCGCACTCGGCATAGATGCACTTACCCGAATCGGCAAACTGCCGCACGCACTCGGCCATCGAGCGGTTGGCCGAGAGCCGCTGGGCATGTTCTTCCGGATAGCCGCCCGGCAGGTAAAGTCCGTGCAGGTCTGCCGGCAAGGCGTCGTCCGCCAGCGGCGAGAAGGGAACCACCTCCGCGCCGTGGCGGGTCAGCAGTTCCAGGTTGTCCGGGTAGCAAAAGTGGAACGCTTCGTCACGAGCCACGCCGATGCGGACTTGCTTTGAAGTGGATTGCGGGACGGATTCAATTCGTTCCCTTCGCTGAACTTCCTGACCCAACGCCATGATTCGGTCCATGTCGAGATGCTCGTCGCAGGCGTCGGCCAGTTGTTCGATGAGTTGCTCGGGCAAGACGCTGTGATCGGCCGTCACCAGGCCCAGGTGTCGATCTTGTAGGGTCGGCAGTCCCTCGCGTGGCACGGCGCCGACTAGCGGCGGCAGCTTGGCGCCGGCCAGCGATTCGGCCAGCCAGCGTTGGTGTTTCTCTGAGCCGCAGCGGTTGGCGATTACGCCGGCGAGCTGGATGCCCGGCTCGAATTCGACGAACCCCTTGACCACGG
>CAYYOX010000148.1:0-10091 GCA_964473065.1 uncultured Planctomycetaceae bacterium
AGAAATCGTCCTTCACGCCCACAGGATTGACCCCCAAAAGCCATTCCCAAATATGGACGACCAACTCCTCCTCGTTGTCTCGAGGCGCCACATAATCGGTCGACCCCTCGGGCCGCGCGCCCGAGGGCGGCGGCAGTGCCTGCCGATCGAGCTTGCCTTGCGGCGTTTGCGGCAAGGCGTCGAGCACGACAATCGAGGCAGGCATCATATAGTCGGGCAACCGCTGAGCTAAGTGCTCCCGCAACGTCGACATCAACCGCCGCGACGCCGCCGTGCCCAAAGGAGGGTTGGCGGCTGGGTGGCTGGTGGCTGATGCTGGGTGGCTGGTGGCTGAGCGCAGCGAAGCCCCAGTGGGCAAGTCTTCACTATCTGGGGCACCGCTGCGCTTTGCCCCAGCCACCCCAGGTCTTGCCTCAGTTATGCCAAGTTGACCGATCGGCGTCTCTCCGTCGGCCGCTTGTACTTGCTGCCAGAGGGCCAGATCCTCGGCGATTCGGGCGTTCCAATCTGCCGCGGCCTCGGTCCGCTGGGCCGGAGGTCGGTCGAAATGCAGCACGACATCAAAGCGGTACTGGACCAACTCGTTGGTCGCCGGGCCATCTTTCGGCAGCACCTCGGCCGAATCGAGCCGATCGAGGTGCGTCGTGAGCGTCTCGAACCAGGCCGGATCGATCAACAGCTCCTGTTCCTGCTTCATGCGGCGCTCGATCCGCTCGAGCAGTTGCCGACACGTAGTCTGCTGGTCGGCGCGGGTCGATTCGATCGAGCAGGCCAGCGGGGCAGCCAGGGCCAGATTGCGAACGTCGCCGATCACGAGGTGTCCGCCGCGAGCGACCAGTTTCTCCGCCCGTTGTAGCACGCGCAGCAAGTAATCTAGGCTGGGACAGAATTGCACGATCGAGTTGAGCACCACCAGATCGAACCGGCCTGAGGGCAGGTCGTCGAGTTGATCGGGCGTACGCTCATGCAGCGTGACCCGATCGCGAAGTTGGTCGCTGCTTTGCACGGCCGAGCGGAGCCAATCGAGCGTTTCGCCGCAGAAGTCGGTCGCCGTGTACGACTGGCAATGCGGCGCGACGCGAAACAGCAACATGCCCGTCTTGCAGCCGATCTCCAACACGTGTTGCGGCCGCAAGGCGAGGATCCGCTCGACGTGGTGGTCGACCCACTGACGCATCTCTTCCTGCGGGAAGGGTCGCCCGGTCCGGGCGCTGACCCAACCGGCCGGATGGAACGTCGGGTCGGACGGCGGCGGCGTTTGGCGAAACGCGGCGTCGATAAGCGTTCGCCAGTAGTCGAAGTGCTCCGTTTCCAACGAGTCGTCCGCCCGGGCCGGCTTCGGCACGACATAGGCCGCCAACCGGTTCGAGCCGCTGGCGTCTTCGCGGGCCGTGACGACGGCCTGTTGCACATCGGCGTGTTCCTCGAGCACGGCGGCAATCTCGCCCGGCTCGACCCGATAGCCGCGCAGCTTGACCTGATCGTCGAGCCGGCCAAGGAATTCCAAGTTCCCGTCATCCAGCCAGCGCCCCAGGTCGCCCGTGCGATAGATTCGTCCCTTGGCAAACGGGTTGTCGGTGAATCGCTCGGCCGAAAGTTCCGGCCGGCCCAAATAACCGCGAGCCACGCCGATCCCGCCGATGCAGATTTCGCCCGGCACGCCGATCGGGACCGGTTGCAATTGCTCGTCGAGCACGTAGATTTGCACGTTTTCCAGCGGCCGCCCAATGGTTGGTCGGTAGCCGATCGGCCCGTCCAGCCGTGCCATGCAGGCCCCGATCGTCGCTTCGGTCGGCCCATAGGCGTTGAATAATCGCCGGCCGGGGGCCCAGCGAGCGACCAGTTGGCTATCGAGCGCCTCGCCAGCCGAGACGATCGTTTCGAGCGACTCGACCCCGCCGGGCCGAAGCACGCGAAGCATCGAGGGCGTGAACTGCGAGACGGTCACTTGCTCCCGAGTGATCAGTTCTTCCAGCGCGTCGGGGGCCAGGTAATCGTCCGGCGTGCCGATCACCAGACACGCACCATGGGCCAACGCGCTGAAGATCTCGGCAATCGAACCGTCGAATGCCGGCGAGAAAAACTGCAGGATGCGTGCGTCGGGCGTCACTTCCAACAGGCGACCTTGCGCCCGCACGAAATTGACCGCGCCGCGATGCTCGATCAACACACCCTTCGGCCGGCCGGTCGAGCCGGACGTGTAGATCATATAGGCCAACTGCTCGGGTTGCGAGATGGGTTGCCATGGTTGGGCTTCGCACGGTTCGTCGGCGATCTGTTCGAACGTGATGACTTGGGCGTCGGTCGCGGCAAACTTCTCGACCAGGCTTTGCTGAGTCACGACCACGGCCGGTCGGGCGTCGTCGAGGATTTTGTTCAACCGTCGGGTCGGCTGCTCGGGATCGATCGGCAAGTAGACGCCGCCGGCCTTCATTATGCCTAGCATCGCGCCGACCAATTCAACCGACCGCGGCAAGCAGACGGCCACCGGCTGCTCGGGCTCGACGCCCAGCGACTGCAAACGCCCGGCAAACCGATTGGCCATGTCGTCGAGTTGGCCGTAAGTGTGGTCCCGTCCAGCACAGCAAACGGCCGGCCGCTCGGGCGCGGCCCTTACTTGTTTCTCGAATAACTCGTGCAGGCAGCGTTCCATTTGTGGCGTTACTTGCCCAGACGAAGCAAATTTGCCAAGGAGTCTTTGCCGCTGGGCTCGATCGACGATCGGCAATCGTCTTGCCGGCATGTCGAGGTCCTCGACGCCCGATTCGAGCAGCGTGGCCAACGAGCCGAGCAGCCGCCCGATCGTAGCCGGCTCGAACAGGGCCGTGGCATACTCCGCATGGCCGCAGAACCGACCGTCGCGATCCCAGCAGAACAGCGTCACGTCGTGTTGGGCCAGGGGCGTGTCGACGTGCATCGGCTCGACTTTTACTTCCCCGTTGTCGGGAAACACCAGCGGCATGTTTTGCATCACCAGCGAAACGTTCAGCAACGGCGATTGGCCCGGGTCTCGCTTCGGATGCAACAACTCGACCAGTCGCTCGAACGGCAACTCCTGATGGGCCAAGGCCTCGGATACGGTTTCTCCGACACGCCGGACAACCTGCCGGAAGGTTGGATCACCCGACATGTCGGTCCGCAGCGCGAGCGTGTTGACGAAGAACCCCACCAGACCTTCGAGCTCGGGCCGCGTTCGCCCAGCGACGGCCGTGCCCACGGTGACGTCTTCCTGTCGGCAATAACGGCTTAGCACGACCTTCCATGCGGCCAACAGAACCACAAACGGCGTGGTCCCTTCTCGGCGGGCGAAGCGGCGTATGCGGTCGGACAATTCGGCCGACCAGCGGAACTCGACCGTGGCCCCTTCGCAGGTCGGCTCGGCAGGCCGCGGTCGATCGGTCGGCAGCTCCAACCTCGGGGGCAAGTCGCCGAGCCGTTTTTCCCAATACTCGCCATGCCGGGCCATCGCCGGGCCGGTCAGTTGATCTTGCTGCCAAGCGGCGAAGTCGGCGTAATCGATCGTCGGATGCGGCAACGAGGGTTCCTTGCCCGCGGCGAGCGCCTCGTACGATGCGGCCAGATCTCGCAACAGCAGACCCATCGACCAGCCGTCCGAGATGATGTGGTGCATGACCAGCAGCACGACCCGTTGGTTCTCATTGAGACGAAATATGACGCATCGCAACAGCTGGCCGGCTGTCAGATCGAACGCTTCGAGGGCGTGGTCGCGGAGTTGTTCTTGAAGCTGCGGCTCGCTCACTTCGACGCGGGTCACCGGCAGGGCGATTTCGTCAAGAACCTGACGAGTCGGTTGCCCGTCGCGGGTCGGAAAGACGGTCCGCAGGATCTCGTGCCGTCGGGCCAACTGTTGCAGAGATTGCTCGAATAGGTCCTCGTCCAGCGGTCCGGTGATCTTTACGGCGGCCGGCAGGTTGTACAACGGTCGGCCCGGCTGAAGCTGCTCGACGAACCACAACCGCCGCTCGGCGGACGAGAGCATCGGTGGTTGGCTCGAATCCCGCGTGGGAATTGGCGCGGCATCCTCGGCCTGATCCCAGTTTTGGATCAGCGAAGCCAATCCGGCGACGGTAGGCTGTTGGAAGAGCCGGTCCAAGGGCAACTCGCCGCCGACCAGTTCGCGCAGTCGCGTGGCAAGTTCGACGGCCAACAGCGAATTGCCACCCAACGCGAAGAAGCTGTCATGCACGCCTACCTGCGGCAACTGAAGCACGTCGGCCCAGACGTCGGCGATCTGTTGTTCCAAGGGCGTGCGTGGCGCGACGGACTCGGCACTTGTTGCCGACGACTGGCCTGTTGCCGACGATTGGTCCTCGGGCACGGCACGCCATTGGGCCAAGATTCGCAGTCGTCCTTCCATGAATCTGCGGCGACAGGCCCGACGTCGGAGCTTGCCGCTGGACGTTTTGGGCAGACTTCCGCCGGGCACCAAGACGACGGCGTGCGGCGAGATCAAGTACTGCCCGCCAAGCTCCCGCCGAATGCTTGCCAGTATGTCGTCCATACTGAAGCGTGCGGAGCGTCGTCCCTCTTGGACCACGACCAGACGTTCCCGGCCGTCGACCTCGCACGAAAAGGCCGCACACGCGTTGGGCCTGAGGGCCTTGTGGGCACGGCCGACCGTCTTCTCGATGTCTTGCGGATAGTAGTTTCGGCCGCCGAGGATAATCAGTTCCTTCAGCCGCCCGGTGACGAACAGTTCATCCTCGTGCAGGAAGCCCAGGTCACCGGTCCGCAGAAAGGTGCCGTCTTTTTCGCCGGTAATCCGCGCGCGGAAGATGCGTTCGCTTTCTTCGTCGCGGTCCCAATAGCCTTGCCCAACGCTTCGGCTTTGCACCCAGATTTCCCCCACTTCGCCGCTGGGTAGGCGTCGGGTCGTTTGGGGATCGACGATGGCGATCTGGTCACCCGGCCTGGGCCGACCGCAGCCGACCAGCCGTCGCGAGCCGTGCGTCTGGTGGTCTGCCGGTTGCGCCTGATTCCGTTGAAGCGCCTCGGCCGAGAAGCGGCGTACGCTGGGTGGTTCGCGCCAGGGGCCACAACTGACTCGAAGCACCGACTCGGCCAGTCCGAAGCCCGGCAGGAATGCCTCGCGGCGGAACCCGTAGGGGCCAAACGTTTCGGCGAACCGCTCGACCATTTCGGCTCGAACCGGCTCGGCCCCGACGCAAGCAATCTTCCAGCAACTCAGATCGAGATCGCGACATTCTTTCTCGCGCATCTTTCGCACACACAGTTCGTAGGCGAAGTTGGGCCCGCCGGTGGTCCTGGCCCCGTAGTTCGCGATGGCCCAGAGCCACCGCATGGGCCGTTGCACGAACGACAAGGGCGACATCAACACGGTGCGTCGTCCGCTGTAGACCGGCAGCAACACGCCGCCGATCAGGCCGAAGTCGTGATACGGCGGCAACCACGAGACGCCGACCACTCCTTCGCTGTCCAACTCGTGCATCGCACTGAGGTTGTGCATCAGGTTGCCGTGGCTGATCACCACCCCCTTCGGCGTGCCGGTCGAGCCGGACGTGTATTGCAGCAGGGCCAACTCGCTCGGATCGTCGACCGCCGGTTGGCCGTTTGTCGGGGATGGGGAATCGAATGGCGGCAGCGTCAATAGCTGCACCTCGTCTGCGTCTGTTTGATCGGCGTCTAACTGATCGTCGATCGATCGGGTGATCGACTCGGCGCCGAGGACGAATTTCGCCCGGGCATTGCGGATAATCGCATGGGCTCGGGATAGGGTTCGGGCGAGTCGCATCGGATCGGGTGGATAGATGGGTACGGCCATGGCGCCGGCATAGAGGCAACCGTACATGGCCGCCAGGTAATCCAACCCCGGCTCGAACAACAGCAACACCCGCTCGCCTTGCGCCCCGCACCGGCAAAGTTCGTCGGCCACGGCCCGGGCGCGACGGTCCAGCTCGGCATAGCTGAGGTTATCCTCGGCCTGTTCTCCGTCGTTTAGAAAGGTGAACGCCAGATCGTCCGGCTGGTTTTCAGCGCGCCAGCGAGCGACCGACACTAGGGTCAACAACTCCTTGGGCGGACCATCGGGAACGTCGCGCGCGGGTTTCGTCGTTTCAACCTTCCGGCCACGGCGACTCATTAACGGCAACTCCTAGAATCCCGGATACCCATCATGGGTGCAGCTGCTCCACTGACGAGAGTGGATTGTGCATTGTTTATATCATACCTTTTTCAGGCCGCGGATGCGCCCACCGGCCAAGCCTTCTTGCTGACAATTCGGGGGACCTGCAGTCGGCAGCGGCCGACAAGACTCGCGATACGGCGAAGGAAGTCGTTGTTTCAGGCGGTTTTCGGTTGAAACTACCAGATTGTTCCCAGGTTCCTTGCACGGAACAACGGCGGAAACCGTCGGCCCCAGCAGAGAGGGGCATTGCAGGGCCCTGCTGCCGGAATGCCGAAAATACTGAAATTGCGGAAATACCCCCTTGCGTTATTCCCCGACTTTGGTATCATTCACTATCCTAAGGGGTGATGAGATGAAGATGTGGGCCCCAACTCCCTCCAAGAGTTTCCCTTCGGCATGCCACGGTTAGTATTCCAGCGACCTTCACGAGGCGTCTGTTTCCAATCGCGGCGGATTTCCCCCTTTTTTTGTTTGGCCAAAGCCATGTTACGTTGTACGGGGTCGTACGTAAAAGGCTGACGGCTTGTGAATGTTTTTTGTTCTGTTTCTAGGGAGTGGGTAAGATGCCGCAAGGTACAATCAAGAAGGTGTTGGCGGACAAGGGATTTGGGTTTATCGAAGGCGAGCGTGGTGACGTGTTTTTCCATCACTCTGCCGTTGAAGGTACAACCATCGAAGCCCTGAGCGTCGGACAAGCGGTCGAGTACGAAGAAGGAAGTGGTCCCAAGGGGCCCCGCGCCGAGAACGTCAGGCTCACCTGATCGATGACTGAATAGTCATCCGAAAAAAACTTGGCCCCCAAGCTAGCATTGGGGGCCATTTTTTTGCGCCAGCGCATCGCGAAGCTTCCGAAACTCGCTATAAAGCCGCGACCGTTGGTCGCGCCGGAATACCGCTAAACATAACGTTTCCCTTGCCGTTGTTCGCGACCACCGGTCGCGGCTTTGTAGGGGGCGCGACCAACGGTCGCGGCTTTATAGGGGAACGAGGTTGCGTTTAGCCGTCGCCGGTACGGCGATGAAACCAGAGTTGCGGCCCTCACCGCCGTACCGGCGGCGGCTAAACGAAGTTCCTTTGCAAGTTCTAAGAAACGGCCAGAGAGGCCTTGGGCCGACGATTCGGCACGACCGAGCTCCAATTGCATGGCGGAGTTCGCGGCGGGCCTGGTCTTCGAGTGTGCGGGGGTAGGCCCTGCCATTCTTCTTTTTTCCTGCGCGACGAGAAGGCAACCAAGGCCCCGGTGGCCAGGAACATCACCATCAATCCGACCAGACCAGGGTGCAAGGGTGCGCGACGCGTGGCTTTCGGCACGGGCCACCAATTGCGGTGTTCCCAGCCGCCGGACGCTCGGCGCCAGCCGGAATCGATTGTTGTTTCCCCGCGGCCTGCCGCAGAAGGTATTTGGCTGGCCGACCAACCCAAGACCGTCAGAATCACTACTAACCATCCAATGCGACGCACAGTACACCTCCGGAAAGACGGTTCGGGTAATTGCCAAGGCGAGAAGAACGTTCCAAACGAGCAGGTGTTCTTGCCGTCTCCAAGGCAATGCAATCGTTGGGCCGAAGGGACGAATTTCACCCGGCGGGGATCCACAACCCCCTTATCCGACAAGACTTGCGCCGACTTGGCGGATTGGCCCGGCGAGCGATCCCGTGGCGTTCTTGCCACATCGCGACGGTGCGTGCGTTGCCGATTGACCACGCCGTGGCCACAAGGCGACGTCGGCCTGCTGGGAAGCGCGGGACGGCAATCGTTTTGTTTTGTTTGCCATGGTGCTTCTTGTGGCGTAGGTTTGGCATGGTAAGAGAGATCTTTTTACGTCCTATCGCCGACCGGCGACTCACCTAAAATTCGCGCGTCATGGAGTGATCGATGAGTGATGAAAAAGCTGCCAAGTTAGACCTAAGCAAAATCCTCAGCGGGGCGCAATTACCGGCTTTGCCTCAGAGTGCGATCCGGCTGTTGGAATTGTCACAAGACCCGACGAACGGGCCGCCGGAGTTTGCCGTGCCGATCGAGTCGGATCCGGGCTTGACGGGTCAGGTGCTGCGATTCGTCAATTCATCGTATTTCGGTTTCTCGCGTGAGATTTCCAGTGTGAAGTTGGCGATCACGCTGGTGGGGATCCGCACGATCAAGAACTTCTCGCTGTGGAGTGCGGTTTTCAGCTTGATGCCCAACCCCAAATGCGGCCCCTTCGACCTGAAGAGTCTCTGGCAGGATTCGTTGCGTAGGGCGCTGTTTGCCCGGTCGATAGGCGAGTTGCTGGGGATCAAGGAGCCTGACGAGCAGTTCGCAGCCGCCTTGTTGCAAGACATGGCGATTCCGCTGCTGGCCAAGGAGGCGCCGGAGATCTACGTGAAGTTGCTTCAGTCGCGCAACGAGGGCAAGGTTCGTTTGACGTACCTCGAGGAACGCGTGTTCGGATGGACCCACGCCGAGGCGGCCGGAATGATGGCCCGGCAGTGGAATCTGCCCGACTCGTTTGCCGGGTTGGTCGAAAACCACCAATCGATCGGGCGTTGGGCCTCTCAGCCGGAAGCCGAGCCGGGGAAGCTGGCCGTGGCCCTTTCGGCCCTGTTGCCCAGTAGTGCCGATCCGATTTGGCACGAATGCAAGCTCTTCGAAGGCTATTACCAGAAGGTTTGCCCGGTCGGAGGCCCTTCGGTGACCGAGTTGCTCGAAGGCGTCGACGGGGAGTTCATCGAGTTTGCCCCCGTGCTGAAACTGGGAACGCCCGCCAAGTCCTTGGTCGCCTGCTTCGAGGAAGCGACCACGGCCGCCGTATAGCCGTTTCCGCAGGCCCTCGTCAGCCCGCGAAACTTGCCTTTTCGCCAGCGTCTTCCTGGCCGGTCAAGTCGATTTCTTGCCCTTAACGCTTCGTGAGCCTTCACTTGCGATCCCACTTTCGATCCGCCGTTTGGGTTGGGACGGATTTCAGGTAGAATAGAGTGAAGGCTGTTGGCGGGCCATGGCGGCCGATCTGACGGCCCCAATCCCCCTTGGGAGCGCACGACGTGGAGGCGTACAGAGGAAACAAAGAGATTCGGCGGAAAAGGATCCTTCGCGAAGCTGAAGGGTACCTGGAACTGGGACTCCCCAGGCCGGCGTTGCGTGCCTTGGGGCGGCTCGGCAACCCCACGGATCTAGGCTTCGAGGCGGCGTACCTCTGGGGTGAAGCCCTGCGAGAAACCGAGCGGTATCACGAGGCCCTGCTGCCTCTGAAACGGGCCGCGGGGATGGAGCCCGAAAACATCCACGTCTGGTTCGCTTTGGGGTGGTGTTACAAGCGGACCGGACAGATCGAAATGGCGATCGATGCGCTGGAACGCGCCTTGGCCGTGCACCCGGGTGAGCCGTTGGCGCACTACAATCTGGCCTGCTATTGGAGTCTGGTCGGCAATCGGCCCCAGGCGTTGCAGTACCTGGGCCATGCCTTGAAGCTGGCCCCGCAATATCGCGGCCTGATCGACGAAGAACCCGACTTCGACGCGATCCGCTCGGGCCCACAATTTCACCTCCTCTCCCAGTTCTCGGACCCGGACTGCCAGAGGCGAGGAGGCTCTTCGACCCAACTCCAACTGGATTTCAGGAGATGTGGTGCCTCTCCCAAAGGGACCCCTCTCCCAAATGGAGAAGGGAGGTTTGATCTGCATTTTTCAGAAGTCCAGTCCTGACGCTCCGGGCGTAATCGTTGGGCCCATTTTTTTCGCTATCTCGGCCGCACGTTGCGTTTTTGCAACGTATATTTGTTGCGATTGGCTTTCGTGCCGCCGTCCCTAGACTCGCCTACAGTCGGCACAGACCTCACCATCGCGACTTCCCACGCCCGATGCGAACCATAACCTCCCTGAAACGCTCGATCGGTCTACTCGTCGGCCATGTCCTTTGGCTGGGACTGCTTCTCGGAGGAGCGGTGTTG
>CAYYOX010000148.1:10101-11903 GCA_964473065.1 uncultured Planctomycetaceae bacterium
GCACAAGGTGCATCACTCCGATGTGGACTTCGATGTGACCACCGCGCTGCGTTTCCACCCGGTGGAGATTGCGCTCTCCATGTTGTGGAAGATTGCCGTGGTTCTGGCCCTGGGGGCATCACCGTGGGCGGTCGTGCTGTTCGAGGTCACCCTTAACGGGTGCGCCATGTTCAACCACGCCAATATCGCGCTGCCCCTGCGGCTCGACGCGGTGGTCCGGCGTTGGAATAAAGAGGGGCGCTGGCGAAAAAAGGGTCGGCCGACGGGTTCACCCCGACATCAAGCCGAGGCCGTTTTCGACCTGTTACATCGGGAAATCCTCCGCTCGGGATATCACGTTGACGGCACGGATCTTCCGGCAGCGATCGATCATGGCCGGTTCAACTGCGTGAGTGCCTCGGTACTGTTCAATTGGCTCGCCGAGGAGGCCGGGTTGACGGTCCACGGTCTGGAGCTTCCCGGGCACGTCATGAGCCGCATTCGATGGGGCGACGAGTCGCTCGATGTGGAAACGACATGCCCCGGGTGGTTTCGTCTGATCGACGACCCGCGACGGCAAGCGGAACTGGTCGAAAAGACGACCGGGCAATTGACTTCTGCCGACCGATCGAACGGCCGAGAGATCACTCCCGTGCAGATGGTGGCCTTGATCTACTACAACCGGGCTGTCGATCTGCTGGTGGCGAAACGCTTCGAAGAGGCGACCATCGACAACGCCAAGGCGATCACACTCGATCCGGCCAGCACCACGGCCGAGGGGAACCTGCTGGCCACGATCAATAACTGGGCCATCGACTTGGGCAATTCGCAGCAGTACGAAGAATCGGCCCAGTTGCTGCGGACCGGCTTGTCGCTGCGGGCCAGTTACGAAGCATTTGCCGTGAACTATGTGCATGTACACCACCAGTGGGTCGACGAGCTTTGCCGATCGGAGCAATTCGTCGAGGCACTGAACGCCTTGGCCGAGGCCGCCGATGAACTGCCCGAGAATCCCTATTTCCGTCAGGCCGCCTCGAACGTCTGCCGCCGCTGGGCCGGCAGTCTGTTGGGCCAAGGTCAAGCAGATGAGGCGTTCGACATCTTCTTTCGGGCCAAGCAGCGCTGGGGCGATTGTCGGGAACTGGACGAGGCACAAGCGGCCGCGATCAACGACGCGGGCTTGGCCTTGCTCGAGCAGGGCCGGTCCGGTCAGGCCGTCACGCTGTTCGATCGCGGCATAGCCCAACTGCCCGACGACGAACTGCTGCGAAACAACCGCACCGTGGCCCGGCTTCGCGAAGAGGCCCAAGCGAAGGTCATGCCCGAGGATCTCTGATCCAAAGGGTTCGCCCCGGATTCGTTTAGCCGCCGCCGGCACGGCGGTGAGGGCCGCAACTTCCACTCTCACCGCCGTACCGGCGGCGGCTAAACGATTGAACTCCGAAACCGTCGCCAAAGCCCACCGACTGCGTCGATGGGGTCGCGTGGCCAAAGTCGCTGGCTTTTTTCCTATTTGACAAGCCTCGATTCGTGACCTAAGGTTTCAATGGTCACCGTATGATCTGACCAGAGCGGGGCACTCTTCTCGACCGCTTTTCACGATTTCCGATCACACCGGCGTTTCATAGCCTGGAATCCGCGCGGCCAAAGTCTGCGAGGATTGGACCGACCGGTCCAGAGATCGGCACACGATAAATCGTCCAGAAGCTTCAGCAGGCTAGTCAGCGAGGAGGTTGTATGATGAAAGGGAAAATGCCAATGCCGATGTCAATGTCTTCTACGCCAATGTCTTCTACGCCAATGTCTTCTACGCCAATGTCTTC
>CAYYOX010000149.1:0-11879 GCA_964473065.1 uncultured Planctomycetaceae bacterium
CCCTCGCCCGCACCCTACTGGGTCAAAGCGGCCGTAGCCATCATCACCAGCGCCATGTTAATGTTCTACTTCATCGTCCTCGGTTATCCACGAGAGGATCGGGGCCACTATCCACCAACCACTATCCACCAACCACCAACCACTATCCACTAATGCCAGTCAACGTACAACTCGATCAGAACCGGATCGCGATCCGCGAGCGGGCGTTTGCCGACGTGATGGATCTGGCGTTGCGGGTGGGGCGGGTCTACTTGGGGCCGCTGATTGTGATCTTCGCCTGCACGGTGATTCCCGTCATGGCCCTGAACGCCTGGCTGCTGGCCGATTTGATTGCGCTGGGCGAGTTGGATCTCGATATGAGCTTCGTTCCCTACGCATGGACGATGCTGTTGCTCATGCTTTGGGAGGCGCCGCTGGTGACGGCCCCGATCACGCTCTTCCTGGGCCAGGCCCTGTTCGCCGAACGTCCGCGATCGGGCAGGGTGGTCCGCGATTTGCTCGGCTCGCTTCCGCAGATGGTTTGGTATCAACTGGTCGTTCGCGCCGTGTTTATGCCTTTGCCGTTCACCTGGTTCCTGCCGTATGCCGTTTGGCCCTACCTCAGCGAAGTGATTCTGCTGGAGCGGAATCCGTGGCACAGTCGCTCGAAACCACGTCGCTCGGGTCGACAGTGCACCCGTGCCCGGACCATGGCCCTGCACGGCGGCTACGTCGGCGACCTGTTCGTGCGTTGGATCGCTTCGGTCGGCGCGGGCCTGTTGCTGCTGCTCTCGGCCTGGTTCTCGCTCGTTCTACTGGGCAACATGTTGCTCGGCGCCGGGCTCTGGGAAAGTCCGACCTTCACGGTTTGCTTTCCCCTGGCCATGTGGTTGGTTATCGGTTATTTTGCGGTGGTGCGATTTCTCGGCTACCTCGACCTGCGAATTCGCCGCGAAGGCTGGGAAGTCGAACTCCTGCTACGGGCGGAAGAAACCCGACTCACGAAACAATTAACATGATTGCCTTTCCCATCAACTTGCCGATCGTCCAAACTCTGACCACTCAGGTCCATGGGCAGGCGTCTGTCGAGGCTGGCCGGGGAGCGTTGGAACGCTGGTGGGACTTTCCCTGGTACGATGCGCAAACCGACTCCGTTCGACGCGTGGACGTGCCCGAGCCTTGGGACTTCAGTTGGCTTTGGGATCGGTTGCCCGAGTGGGATTTCAGTTGGCTCTGGGATTGGCTGTCCCCGCTGGGCGCGCTGTTTCAGTGGCCGAGCACGCTGCTGGGATGGATCGCTTGGATTATGGTCGTGCTCTTGCTGGGTGGATTGATGTATCTGTTGATTCGGGCGCACGGCAAGCGGCAACTCGATCGGGCAGGCGCCGCGGCCGCCGCTTCCGACACGGACGAAAACGACGCCGCGCGCATCGAAGCCCTGCCCACGCTCGTTCCGACCGATCAGCTCGATCTGCTGGGCGAAGCCCGCCGGCTCTACCGGGCAGGCCACTACGGTCGGGCGGTGGTCTACCTGTTCAGCTTCCAACTGGTTCGGCTCGACAAGCAGCAGATTATTCATCTGCGCAAGGGCAAGACCAATCGACAGTACCTAAGAGAAATCGGCCGCCGAACCCCGTTGCGTCGGCTGGTCGAACAGTCGATGGTCGCGTTCGAGGACGTGTTCTTCGGCCATCGCACGCTTCAAAAGGCACGTTTCGAAGCCTGTTGGTCCCGGCTCGACGAGTTCGAATTGCTCACGCAAGAGGGGGCAACCGGATGAGCGAGCGAAAACTGCAAATCGCTTGGCCGATCCTGACTGGACTGGTCCTGGTCGCATTGCTGACGGCCGGATGTTCCTCAAGTATCGAGACGCAATACGGGCAACGAAAAGGGTCGCTGCGGGCCGCCAGTGTGAACGGGACCGGCGTATTGGGCGAAATGTTTCAGCAGGCCGGGCACAAGGTCTTCTCGTGGCGCGTGCTCTCGCCCAAGTTGCACGATCGGGCCGACTGCATCGTCTGGTTTCCCGACAAATTCGAGCCGCCCGGCGACGACGTGATCGAGTGGCTTCAGCAATGGCTCGAGGAACGGCCGGATCGCACGTTGATCTACGTCGCACGCGGCTTCAATGCGGAAGGTTTCTATTGGAAAAAGGTCGAGCCGGACGCCCCGGAAGATCAGGTTCGGTTGGTCCAACAGCAACGGACCGATGCGAACAGCGCGCACCAACGCCGCCGGCCCTTGCCGACGCAAACCGACGAGTGCGATTGGTTCACCGTGCAACATGTCAATCAATCCCGTCAAGTACGCACCTTGCAGGGGGATCCGAGTTGGTGCGAGGGGATCGACGCCTCGCAATTGGAGATCGAACTGCTCGGCCGCATCGTGGCGCCCGACTCGGCCGATGTGCTGCTCGAATCCGACGGCGACGTGCTGATGACCCGCGAACAGTTCGACGGCAGCCAACTGATCGTGGTGGCCAACGGTTCCTTCCTGCTGAACTTGCCGCTAGTGAACCACGAGCATCGCAAGCTGGCCGGGCGGCTGATCGACGCCGTCGGACCGCCGCAACAGACGGTCGTTTTTCTGGAAAGCTCCTGGGGCGACCCACCCATTGCCGAGAAGGACCCTGCGGCCCAAACCCCCAGCGGCTACGAACTGTTCTTCGTCTATCCGTTGATTTTCGCGCACTTGGCCCTGTTAGGGCTGATATTCTGTTTCTCCCGTTGGCCCATCTTCGGCATCCCCCGAGAGCTCGAACCGCCGCCGTCCTCCGATTTCGGCAAACACATCGAGGCGCTGGGCGACTTGCTCCGCCGCACCGGCGATCGGGCCCACGCAACAACCCGACTAAAACACTACCAACAAAAGGACGTTTGAATGTTTAGCGGTCGGGCTTGCCCGACGTTTTTCGCGAAAGCGATACGTATATTTACTGTGAACGTGTTCTGACACAAAAAAACGTCGGGCAAGCCCGACCGCTAAACGATAAGACGACGAAACACTTTCAACCCGGAACCTTGATTATGAACGAACAACCCATTGAAACAACTCCCTCGCCAACCGCGGAACTCTACAATCGGATCGATGCCGAAATCCGCAAAATCTTTGTCGGGCAGGACGAACTGGTGCAGGGTACTCTGGTGGCCCTGTTCTCTAACGGCCATGTGCTGATCGAGAGTGTGCCCGGGCTGGGTAAGACGCTCTTCGTCCGCACGCTGGGTCGCGTGTTGGGATGCAAATTCGGCCGCATCCAGTTCACCGCCGACCTGATGCCCTCGGACATCACCGGCTCGCCCATCTTCAACATGAAGACGCAAGAGTTCCAATTCCGCCCCGGGCCGATCTTCACCCAATTGCTGCTGGCCGACGAGATCAATCGCTCGCCCGCCAAGACACATGCCGCGCTGTTGGAGATCATGCAGGAGTATCGGGTAACCGTCGAGCGGACCACGCACAAGATCGAGCGGCCGTTCTTGGTCATGGCCACGCAGAACCCGATCGAATCGGAAGGCACTTACAACCTGCCCGAGGCCCAATTGGACCGCTTCATGTTCAAGTTGGTCGCCGACTATCCGAGCGAGCAGGAGGAGGCCGAGATCCTGACCATGCACGGCGTGCAGGTCGAATTGGATCAACGGCTCGAGGAGCTCACGCCGGTCACTTGCCCGGCCGAAATCGTTGATCTCACCCGCCAAACCGATCAGGTGCTGTTGGACCCGAAGCTGCTGGCCTACGTCAATTCGCTGGTTCGCCAAACGCGTCAATGGCCCCAGTTCCACTTAGGCGCATCGCCCCGAGCCGGCTTGGCGTTGATCCAAGGCGCCCGCACCTTGGCCACATTCCGCGGTCGCGACTATGCGGTGCCCGACGATGTGGTCGATCTGGCCATGCCCGTGCTGCGGCATCGCGTGATCCTCTCGGCCGAGGCGGAAGTCGAGGGCCGTTCGGTCGACGAATTACTCACCGAAGTGATCGGCTCCGTGGAGGTCCCCCGGCTGTGACCCAATTGGCCATAATCCTGCTGTCGCTGCTGCTGTTGGCCGCCCCGCTGGGCGCGTTGGCCTATTGGGGGCAGGTCTATCCGCAGAGGCGATTCGTCTATCTGGCCTTGCTGCCCGTATCGGTAGCGGCCGTCATGGCCGCCCTGCCCGGTTGGCGATGGCTCGGCATCGTCTTCTGGTCGCTCGACGGCCTGCTGTTGGTGACCTTGGCGGCAGATCTGTTTTCGCTGCCGGCGCGCGGGGCGATCTCGGCCGAGCGGCATAGCGGCCGGATCGTCTCGCTTAAGAAACCGCATCGAGTCGAGTTGACGCTCGTTAATCACTCAACCCGCAACTTCTTCCTCGACGTTCGCGACGGCGTTCCGCACGAGTTGAACCCGCGGCCGGCCGAATTCTCCCGACATCTGCCCGCTCGAAGTCGACTGAGGCTAAACTACGTGCTTCGAGCCGGTCGGCGCGGGGCCTTCTCGCTGAGCCGGGTCTACCTTCGAGCACAAAGCCATTGGAGATTCTGGCAACGGCTGCTCGACTACCCGGCCGAAACGCTCGTGCATGTCTACCCCGACATGCAACAGCTTGGCCAATATGCCGCCTTCGCCCGAACCAATCGGCTCAGCTTGCTGGGCGTGCGGCGCACGCGGAAGATCGGACAGGACCACGATTTCGAGCGGTTGCGGGATTACACGATCGACGACAACTACAAACATATCGACTGGCGTGCCACGGCCCGACGTCGCAAGCTGACCGTCAAGGACTTCCAATCGAGCCAGAGCCAGCGGATCGTGTTCCTGGTGGACTGCGGGCGGATGATGACCAACAAAGCGGAAGGACTCAGCCTCTTGGACCACGGGCTCAACGCCATGCTGATGCTCAGCTACGTGGCCCTCTCGCAAAACGATTCGGTCGGCATGATCACGTTCTCCGACGCCGTACACGGCTACCTTCCTCCGCGGGCCGGCATGGGGCAAATGAATCGGCTGCTGCACGCCTCGTTCGACCGCTTTCCCGAGCTGGTCGAGTCGCGCTACGATCTGGCCTTCCGCTACGTGGCGTCGCATTGCCGCCGTCGCTCGCTGGTCGTGCTGATTACCAACGTCATCGACGAAGTGAACGCGGGCCAAATCGACCAGCACCTCAGCAATCTAGTAGGCCGCCATTTGCCGCTAGGCGTGTTATTGCGCGATCGGCGCCTGTTCGACGCGGTCGACGTCGAGCATCCCACCGAAGAACAGCTCGACGCCGCCGCCGCCGCCGCCGACATCCTCTCCTGGCGCCATCAGGTTCTCGCCGACCTGCAAAGCAAAGGCGTCCTCGCGCTGGACGTCTTCCCCGAGCAAATGACCGCCCCGCTGGTCAACCGCTATCTGGAAATCAAAGCCCGGCATCTGCTGTAACGATCGGCCGGAATTCTCCGATGATTCATTGAACCGATCGGATCTGGCAAACGACCTAACAACAGAACGATGAGCCGACGCGAACGTATCTGTGATGAAATACTGGTTCTGCGGTGCCAGCAAGGAGACACCGAGGCGTATGCGCAGTTGGTCGATCGCTGGCAAGAGCGGCTCTGGCGTCATGCCTGGCGGCTGACCGGCGACGAGAATGCCGCCTGGGACGCGATGCAGGAGGCCTGGATCGGCATCAGCCGGGGTCTGCACCGCCTGGAGGACGCGGCCGCCTTTCGAACCTGGGCCTACCAGATCGTCGGCAACAAGTGCCGCGACCTCATCCGCCGCGAACAGCAACGCCGCCGGACGTTGGAGGCTTACTCGGAACAAACGCCATGCACCGAACAGGAGGCGTCTGATCCGCCGCAACATGCCAGTCTCGCCGAGGCGCTAGGGCGCCTTTCGGGTGACGATCGGGCGATCCTCGCCCTGCGATACCAGGAGGAGTTCGACACGGCCGAAATCGCCGAAATCCTGAAAATCCCTGCCGGAACGGTCAAGTCCCGGCTTCATTACGCACGAAAACGCCTACGCAAATACTTGGAGGAAACCAGTGATGAGTAACCCTGACGACCTGAAAAAAGCCCTGGCCGAAAACGGGGCCTTCGATGCCGAAAAGGCGAAAGAGACAAAGCAGGCGGCCCTCGGCGCCTTCGAGACCAAGCTGCGAAAAGTCGAGCGGTATGTGTTCTTCTATTTGTGTCTGTGTTCCTGGCTGATTGTGTTCACGATGTTCAATTTCATGCAGAGTTCGTCCACCAAGGCGTTGTTCCTCTACGGTCTGCTGCTGCTGGTATTCTTTGAGACAACCATTCTCATAAAGCTGTGGTACTGGGTCATGAACAACAAGATCAGCGTGCTCAAGGCCGTCAAACAACTCGAACTGGGCCATTCGACGACCGACGATGTCCCTCAGAA
Source organism: uncultured Planctomycetaceae bacterium (assembly GCA_964473065.1). Lineage (GTDB taxonomy): Bacteria > Planctomycetota > Planctomycetia > Pirellulales > Thermoguttaceae > CAYYOX01. The sequence continues at coordinate 6,350 of CAYYOX010000149.1, forward strand.
CGACAAGACCCTGCAAGGCCCACTTCGAGGAATGTCGCGCCCGGAACGGGCTGGCTGGTTGGTCGCGCTGGTCTGCGGTTGCGCGCTGATCGGAGCCGTCAAGGACCTCGAGGTGAAAGGGGCGGACGATCCCTGGAGTATGAACCAAGGCGGGAGCTTGACGAGCGACGGATGCGTGACTCTCGCGGCGGACGGCAGTAGTTCCGCCGTCACGGAGATGTCTTTCCTCTGTCAGGGCACGTTGGCCTGCAGAGGGTTCAACTTCCATGCCCCTGAAGGAACCGACGTCCAATTCACTGATCGCCACGGCCGCGAGTTGTCGTTGACCACGTCGCCGGCGAACGGACACATCCGCTACGACGTCCGTCTGCCGCGCCCCATCATGCCGGGCCGTCGATTCAGCTATACCCGGTCCCAAGAATGTCCCAAGTCGGCGACCGAGGAGGGAGGCGTTTGGACCTACTCCACCGACATCAGCCACGGCTACGACACCAACGAGTTTTCCCAGACGGTGGTGCTGCCGCCAGGGGCCGAGATTGTCTCGGTCAGCCCGTGGCCGGTGGCGAAGTTCACGCTGAGCGACAAGACGGCCGTCCGTTTCGAGGCTACCCGAGGCCGAAACGAGCCCTTCGCCTACACGATTCAGTACCGACTTGCCACCCAAAAGCCCGGCCAAGACGTCGTCGAATGACTTGCAGGCCCGACGCGCCGGCTCGGCCTCGATCAGCAATCGTGTTTGATTACTTGGGCTGAAGTTGCTAAGATGACGGCCAAGGGGGGTTTCTCGTTTAGCCCCAGGCGGCCACGCTGGGTTAGCGACCCTGACACCGCGTGGACGCGGTGGCCGGGCGGATTCTCCCCCTATCTTCACGGAAGCAGAAAACAGAACCAGGAGAGACCCATGACCAAGTGTCGACTTTGCGATCACCCGAACCCAGCGGGCGTGGACCGTTGTGAGAAATGCGGCACCTGGATCGACAGCCAGGGTGAGCAGCCTGCCCAGACGCCGTCCGATACCGAGACCGCACCTGCGGACGAGTTCGAAGCTCAACTGCTGGCGGAACTTCAGGCCGGCAGGCAGATCTCGGCAATCAAGCTTTACCGCGAGAAGACGCGCGTGGGGCGGAAAGAAGCCAAAGACGCCGGCGAGCAACTGGCCGCCAAACATGGGGTCACCTCCCAGGGCGGCGGGTGTGCCGGCGTTCTGCTACTGGCGGTCGCGTCAGCCGGCCTTGCGGCCGTTTTATTTGATTGCTTGTGTTGAAGATGCTAGGATGACAGCCAACCGTTTCCCCCGAATCACACCACATTATTCAATCAGGAAAGTACGCCATGATCCGGACATTGAGCAACTTACCGGCCACGATTGCCATAGCAGCGTTTTGCCTTGTCGTTCCTGTCACCAACGCCGCGGAACCTGACGCGCAAGAGATCCTCGCTGCGACTGGAGTCCAGGGCGGGCTGATCGTGCACGTCGGCTGCGGCGACGGTCGGCTTACCGCGGAACTTCGGGCCGGAGACGGTTATCTGGTGCAGGGGTTGGACGCCAACGCGGAAAACGTCCAAGCCGCTCGTGATCACGTTCGTTCCACGGGATTATATGGCCCGATCTCGATCGACGGTTACGACGGCACGACGTTGCCGTACATCGACAATCTGGTCAACCTGATCGTGGCCGAGGAGCCGGGCGCCTTGGCCGACGAAGAAATCATGCGGGCGTTGTGTCCCGGCGGCGTGGCGTATCTCAAGCGCGACGGGCAATGGGCCAAAACGGTCAAGCCGCGCCCGGCCGAGATCGACGACTGGTCGCACTATCTTCACGACGCCGGTGGCAACGCCGTGTCGCACGATTCGATCGTCGGTCCGCCGAAACGAATGCAGTGGCTCGGCAGTCCTCGTTGGGCGCGACATCACGACAACATGTCGAGCATCAGCGCACTGGTCTCGGCCGGCGGGCGGCTGTTCTATGTGATGGACGAGGGATCGCGAGCATCGATCCTGGTCGCGCCGAAGTGGACCGTGATCGCACGCGATGCGTTCAACGGCACGATCCTCTGGAAGCGGCAAATCGACCGCTGGCATACGCACCTCTGGCCGTTGAAGAGCGGGCCGGCCCAATTGCCGCGTCGGCTGGTCGCCGACTCCCAACGCGTCTACGTCACGCTCAACCTGGACGGGCCGTTGGTCGCACTCGATGCGGCCACCGGCGAGACGGTCAGAACCTACGAAAACACCGCGGCCACCGAAGAGGTCATCTGCCACGACGGCGTGCTCTTTGCAATGGTCAACGACGCGAAGGAAAAGCCTGACTACGACGGCCGGCGACGCTTTCGCCAAGGCTATAACGTGACGTTATGGGACGAACAGCAGAGGAACATTGTCGCCCTTCGTGCCGATACGGGTGAGAAACTGTGGAGCGTCCGCCGGTGCGTGCTGCCGGTCACCTTGGCCGCCAACGCCGGGCATGTCGTCTTCCATGACGGACAGAGCGTCGTCTGCCTCGATCGTCACACGGGCAAAGAGCTTTGGCACTCCGAACCGGTCGCGCGAAGCGAGAAGATCCTTTCATTCTACGCCCCCACGCTGGTCTTGTACCAAGACGTGGTGCTCTTCTCCGGCGGCGAGACGGCCGGCATGCAGACGGGATTATGGTACGAAAAGGGCGAAGACACCCTGACGGCCCTCTCGATCGACAGCGGCAAGGTCCTCTGGACGGCCTACCATCCGCCCAGCGGGTATCGATCGCCCGAGGATCTGTTGGTGGCCGGCGGGCTGGTCTGGACGGGCGAAACGACCAGCGGCCGGGTCGAGGGCCTGTTCACCGGTCGCGATCCGCACACGGGCGAAGTGAAGAGCGAGTTCACGCCCGACGTCGAAATCTATTGGTTCCATCACCGCTGCTACCGTGGCAAGGCGACCGACAAATACCTGCTGATGGCGCGTGCCGGTACGGAGTTCGTCGACGTAGCTAACGAGCATTGGATTCCGCATCACTGGGTCCGCGGCGCATGTTCCTACGGCATAATGCCGGCCAACGGCCTGTTGTACGCCCCGCCGCATCCGTGCGCGTGCTACCTGGAAGCGAAGCTCAACGGTTTCAATGCCTTGGCCCCGGGCCGCAGAGCAGAAAGTGGAAAGCGGAAAGCCGAGCCGAGGCTACAGCGTGGCCCCGCCTATAACGATCCCTTGTCACCGCTTTCGGCTGTCAGTTCTTCGCTTTCCGACTCTTGGCCCACCTATCGGCACGACGCCGCGCGTAGCGGTCGGGCGAGCACCTCGGTGCCCGCATCGCTCGGGACCGCTTGGCGAACCAAGCTCGGCGGGAAGCTCAGCAGTCCCGTGATCGCCGAGAACAAGCTCTTGGTGGCCTCGATCGATACACACACGGTCCATGCGTTGGACGCCGGCTCGGGCGAGCAATTATGGCATTATACGGCCGGCGCTCGGATCGATTCGCCGCCGACCATCTACCGAGGTCGCGTGCTGTTCGGCTCGGCCGACGGTTGGGTCTACTGCCTCCGGACCAAAGACGGCCAGTTGGCATGGCGATTCCGTGCGGCGCCGAGCAATCAGCGTCTGACGGCCTTCGAGCAGGTCGAATCGGTCTGGCCCGTGCCGGGCAGCGTGTTGGTGCAGGACGGCACGGCCTATTGCGTGGCCGGCCGCTCGATGTTCCTTGACGGGGGACTGCGCCTCGTGCGGCTCGATCCGGCCACCGGCCGCCTGCTCTCGGAGACCGTGCTCAATGAGACGGAGGAGGCGACCGGCAAGGACATGCACGAGTATGTCAGTTGGCTGAACATGCCGCCGGCCTTGCCCGACGTGCTCTCGAGCGACGGGCGGCTGGTCTACATGCGGTCTCAGCCGTTCGAACTCGACGGGACGCGTCTGCCGCTCGAAGCGATGCCCTACACGAATGACGCCAACTTCGGCTACGGCGCGAAGCCGCCGAAGCAACGTGCCGAGCACGCGCACCTGTTCTCCCCGACCGGTCTGCTGGACGACAGTTGGTGGCATCGCAGCTATTGGATGTTCGGCAGCCAGTACGTTAGCGGTTGGTGCGGCTTCTTCCTGGCCGGCAAATCGGCGCCGGCCGGCCGGATCCTCGTGTTCGACGAGGAAAAGGTCTACGGATTCGGCCGCAAGCCGCGGTATTTCAGTTGGACCTCGCCGATCGAGCATCACCTGTTCGCCGCCGACCGGATTTCACCTGAATGGCCCGAATCGGATCAGGACGGGCCGCAAGAGACGCTGGTTCGGGTGACCAATTCGCCGAGCCTCAACCCGGCCGGCAAGCCGCTGACGGTCGAGGCTTGGGTCAACGCCCAGCGGCCCAACGGCGTGGTCCTTGCCCGGGGCGGAGGCATCCATGGCTACACGTTGTACATCGAAGGCGGACGCCCGCACTTCGGCATTCGAGTGACCCAAGAGCTCAAGGTCGTTTCCGCCAAGGCAAAGCTCGCTAAGCGATGGGTCCACTTGGCCGGCGTGTTGACGGCGGGGAAGAAACTTCAAATCTACGTCGACGGCCGATTGGCCGCTTCGGCCGACGCGCCGGGACTGATCGCGGCCAATCCGGCCGACTTGATGGAAATCGGCGCCGATCATGGCAGCGTAGGCAACTACGCCAGCCCATTCGCTTTTGCCGGGCTGGTGGATGAAGTTCGCATCTATCACCGCGCGTTAAGTGCCGCTGAAATCCAACAACGGGCCGCCGGCGGTGCGGCGGACGAAGAGAACTTGGCGCTGGCCTACGACTTCGACGACGGCAAGGCGACCGATCGATCGGGCCACGAGAACCACGGCGAAGTGGCAGGCGCCGCGGCCGTGAAAGGCAAGGCGGGCCAGGCTCTGCAATTCACGGGTCGAGCCGGCTTGCCGGCCGATTTCATGGTCAACCACCACTGGACGGCCGATGTGCCGCTCTTCGCCCGGGCCATGGTCCTGGCCGACGGCACGCTCTTCATGGCCGGCCCGCCCGACCAGGCCGACGAAGAGCAGATGTTCCGGCAGATCAACGACCCGGCCGTGCAGTCCCAACTAGCCGACCAGGCCGCCGCGTTGGAAGGCCGCCGCGGCGCCGTGCTATGGGCCGTCTCGGCCGATGATGGGGAGAAGCTCGCCGAACTAAAGCTCGACTTCCCGCCCGTGTTCGACGGCATGGCCGCCGCCGGCAAGTGCCTTTACGTGGTGACGATTGACGGATCGATAGTTTGCCTTGCCGGTCGATAGTAATCAGCCGCAATCCTACCAGTTGCTGCGTTCATTGGGGATCGTTTTTTTCATCGATCCGCTGTTCGAGTTCTATCGACTTATCTATCTGGGACTGGAACTGCCTGGCGTAGGCCTTCTCGTCGAGTTGCAGATCTCCGCCCGGCATGAGCACTGTTCGTGGATACGTACCGCCGACCCAGCGCAGGTTTCTCAGTTTGCGCTGGGTATCGAATCGGCCGGCCCCCAGTTCGACGGTCTCTCCATCAACTTGAATCCTATGCCTACCGTGTATGCCGAGCGAGCAGAGCGTCTGCCA
>CAYYOX010000150.1:0-1580 GCA_964473065.1 uncultured Planctomycetaceae bacterium
GGCCCGATTGGCCTCGGGTGTCGCTCCTGGAGTCGACATGGTCGCGCTGCGCGTGTTCGACGACGCCGGGCGAGGGTATTTCTCGTGGGTCGAAGAGGCACTGCAATGGGTGCATGATAACCGAGACACGTTCGAGAACCCGATCACCACGGTGAACCTCTCGCTGGGGGCCAGTTGGAATTCCGACACGCTGCCCGGCTGGGCCACGCTGGAGGAGGAATTCGCCCTCTTGGAAGCGGACGGGATCTTTGTCTCCGTGGCAGCCGGTAACGGGTTCTCCGGCGATAAACGGCCCGGGCTGAGCTATCCGGCCGCTAGTCCGCACGTGGTGCCGGTGGCGTCGGTCGATGGCAACGGGCAGCTGAGCTATTTCTCGCAGCGCAATCATCGTGTGATCGCGGCCCCGGGGCGAAGGATATCGAGCAGCGTTCCGGACTATGTGGGCGATCGCAACGGCGTGGACGACGACTACGCCCGCTACTCCGGAACCAGCATGGCCGCACCCTACGTGGCCGGGGCGGCCGTTCTGCTGCGCGAGGCACTCGAATTCGCCGGCTCGATCGACGTTACCCAAGACACGATCTACAACCTGATGATCGATACGGCCGACACGGTCTACGATCGGGTGACCGGCCAATCGTATCATCGGTTGAACCTGACCCAAGCGATCGATGCCGTCATGCTGACCGACGATTTCGGCTCCAGCGAAGCGGAAGCACATCAATTGGGTACGATAACCGATACGCTTTCACTCTCCGGCGTGATCGATACCCGGGCCGATCAGGATTGGTTCCAATTCACTGCCGCTGCGACCGGCGCGGTGACGATCGAAGCCGAGACGACCGGGCAACTGGCGTCGCAATGGTTCTCGAACTCGGCCGCGTTGGAGGTCAGCGAGAACACGCTCGACGTGGTCTCCTTCGATGTCGTGGCCGGGCAGACCTACGCCTTGGGCCTTGGCAGCAGCGAAGGCATCGGGCGTTACACGCTGCAATTTAATTTGGCCTCCGACATTACCTATACGGACTGGGGCACGATTGACCAGGCTACGTTCTCTGACTATGAAATCGACGCCGACGGGCAGTGGTTTGCGATGAAGGCCCGGCGCGACGGGCTGTTGACCGTCGAGGCCTTCTTCGCCCATGCCGACGGGGATGTCGACCTCGAACTGTTTGACGAGGCCAATGAACTGCTCGGTGAGAGCCACGCCATGACCGACGGCGAACGGATCGACGTAACCGTCACCGCCGGCAGGACCTACTACCTGAAGGCTTACACCTACGGCGGAGGCGCCAACGAGCAGGTCGAGTTCCGCCTCACCAATCTCGTCTCGCAAGACGGTCAAGACGTGCAAGTGCTGGGAACCGACGGCAACGACCGATTCACTTTCGCTGCCGGTACGCTCCACGAACTGACCGTCAATGGGGTCGACTATCAATTCGAATCGGCCGCGGTTCACTCGATTGCGTTGGACGGGCTGGCCGGCGCCAACAAGGTCACACTGGTCGGGTCCAACGGTGATCACATGGCGCCGCGGGGACTCGCAGACGCCGAGCGTCGGGGTGGCGGCTGCCTGGCCG
>CAYYOX010000150.1:1590-11861 GCA_964473065.1 uncultured Planctomycetaceae bacterium
GCTACGGAGGAATGCGTAGCGCGGGGTTCGCCGGCCATGCGGTCGGGTTTGGGACTGTCGAGGCATTCTCCAATGCCGGAGGGACGGATGTGGCCAAGCTCTTCGACTCGCCGTGGAATGATACGTTTGTCGCCGTACCCGGTTATGGATCGATGGAAAGTCCGGGATTCAGGAGCCGTGTTCACGGCTTCGACAGCGTGCATGCCTATGCCACGGCCGGTGGATTTGATATGGCCAGACTCTACGATTCACGCGGCGACGACCACTTCGTCGCCACGCCTCAGTTCGGCGCCCTGTTCGGCGCCGGGTTCTTCAGCCGGGCCAAGGGGTTCGAGCAGGTCCAGGCCTATGCCACCGCGGGAGGTTCCGATACGGCGTTCTTCTACGACTCGACAGGCGACGACGTGTTTGTCCGCACCGAGCAGCATAGCGCCATGTTCTCGAACACGTTCTTCAATCGGGCGAAGTTTTTCGAACAGATTCATGCCGACAGCAGCGCCGGCGGTGACGATCAGGCCTACGTCTTCGACTCCACCGGCGACGATCGCCTGGAAGCGTCCGCCGATCGGGCGAGCCTCCTCAGTGAGATCAGCTCGGCTTGGCTGTATGGGTTCGAACGCATTCGCGCCGAAGCGTCCCAAGGCGGGGCGAACAGGGCAAGCGTCGGCTCGGTCGACTACTTGCTCGAACTGATCGGCGATTGGAAGTAGCCCGTTTAGCCACCGCGGCCACGCGGTGTTAGACGGTCAACCCGGCGTGGCCGCCTGGGGCTAAACAGATAGGTAGGATGGGTCGAGCAGCGAAGACCCACCCTATAATCTCGCCGACGTGCCGTCGGCGGCTAAACGGGTGCCGTCGGTTGCTCGGTGAGTACGGGCCCCGGGAGGCGTGCGGAGATCACCCGACCGGCGTGGCGGAACCGATTGTACTCGGGCACGATCCGCTTGAGCATTTCGACGACCGATTCGGGATACTCATCGGCCCGTTGGACCAGTTGCTCGATCGAACGGCGCACGACGGCCGCATCGCGACGCTTTCGGTCGGCCACCGTGATCTTCGGATGCGGCGTGGGCAAGTGCTTTTCGCCGTGGACGTGCAACTCCTCGAAGAGTTTCTCTCCCGGCCGCAATCCGCTGAACTCGATTTCGATGTCTTGGCCCAGCTTCAGCCCGGAGAGCCGAACCATGTCGCCCGCCAGATCGACGATCCGCACCGGATCGCCCATATCGAGCGAGAGGATCTCCCCGCTTCGGCCGATCGCGCCGGCTTGGATAACCAGCCGGGCCGCCTCGGGGATCGTCATGAAGAAACGTTCGATGCGCGGATCGGTGACGGTTACCGGTCCGCCTTGGGCAATCTGTTGGCGGAAGACTTGGACTACGCTCCCGTCCGAATCGAGCACGTTACCGAACCGTACGGTGACAAAGCGGCAGGGCGAGAGTTCGGCCTGCGATTGAACGTATAGCTCGGCGGCCCGTTTGCAGGCTCCCATCACGCTGGTCGGATTCACGGCCTTGTCGGTCGAGATCAACACGAACGATTCGACGCCGCAATCGCATGCCAGATCGGCTAACTGCCGGGTGGCGTGAACGATGTTCTTGACGGCCTCGCCCGGGTGGCTTTCCATCAACGGCACATGCTTATAGGCGGCTGCATGGAAGATAATATCCGGCTGGCATTCGTCCAGCAGCGAGTGCATCCGCTTTTCGTCCAGGATGTCGGCGATGCGGATGTCCAACTCGACGTGGCTTGCTTGCTGCCGAAGTTCCCGATCGAGGAAGAACTGCCCGTTCTCGGAGCGATCGACCAGGATCAACCGCTTGGGCGAGAACTGCAACAGTTGGCGGCAGATTTCCGACCCGATGCTGCCGGCGCTTCCGGTCACCAACAGCACGCGGTTGTCGATCCACTGGCGGATGTTTTCCAGATCGAGTTGCACCGGTTCGCGGCGCAGCAGATCGTTGATCGAGACGGGGCGTGGCTGCGTGGCCACCCGGCCGCTGATGAGTTGCTCGTAGCTGGGAAGAACTTTCACATGGATCGAATGCTGCTGGGCTTCGTCGACCAGTTTGCGGATCTCGCGGCCGGAGAGCTCGCCGGTGGCGATCAACACTTCGGCGACCGCATGGCGTTCGGCGAGCCGGCAGGTCTGGTCGAGCGTTCCGATGACCGGCACGCCGGCGATGCAACTACCGAGGCGACGCGGGTCGCCGTCGATGAACCCTACGACGTGATACCCCATTTTCTCGTTGCAGCGGATCGATCGCAGCAAGGCCTCGCCGGCGTCGTTGGCGCCGACGATCAGGACGGGTGTTTTGGTTGAAGCGAAGAAGACCGACATCCAGTTGCGTTCGCGCAGGGTCCGCGACAGGGCGCGAATACCCCCGACCATCACGATCGTACTACCCCAGTCGAGCATGAACACGCTACGAGGAATCGTTCGCTGCGCCAGGAAGAAGCGATCGATCAGCACCATCAGCAGTAAACTGGAAGTGGCGGCCTGAACCAACGTGACCAGATCGTAAAAGGTGACGAAGCGTCCCCAACTTCGATCGATGCGAAACCACGCGAACATGGCCGCCTTGACCATCACGATCCAAAGGACCGTGCGGGTAAACCAGCTCAGTTGCATTACTCCCAATTGACCCTCGAACCGCAACCAGTAGGCCAGATAGTAGGTCAGCACGAACAGCGGCAACAGGGCTGCGGTCAAGAGCACAGGCCGCAGCAACGGCCGGATCATCTTCGCGGCGACACGATCCAATGAGGTGCGATAGGTGTTATTGTTCGAGTTCAAGATGCGTTCCCTTCCTTGGGCAATTGCGCGTCAATGTAGTGTTTCCGCCGATTGGCTGTGGATTGCGATCGGGCTGTGACTTTCCGTCAGGTCATGGCCTACAATTCTTCCCTTGACGACTGCTCGAAGAATGCCTTGCAAGTTTTCGTTGTCCGGGCGACGTTGCACACACCAGCGGATGTGTTGTTCCGCCTCACTAAAGCGATTCTCTCGTGCCAGAGCACATCCCAAAGCGTATCGCACCTGATAGTGGTTCGGTTCGTTTTGAAATGCCGCTTTGGCACAGTGCACCGCGCCCGCTCCGTCGTCCAGCAACCCGTAAAGCCAACTGGCTTCGAGCCAACGTTCCACGGCATCTTCGCCGGCATCTTCGCCTTGGCAGGTTTGGGCTTCGGCCTGGGCTACTTGGACGTGGTGCGTGCGAAGTTGCCTCAGTTCGCTTGCCAGCCATGCCTCGGCCGCCTCGGCACTCGGCGCGGCGATGCCTTGGATCCGGGCAGACTGGGCGTAGAGTTGATAGAGCTTATTGGCTTGACCGTTGGCTTGGTCGGGGGTTTCCAATTCGCGGTAGCGGGCGTGCAGAATTCGCATAGCTCGCAAGTCGGGTTGCAAACTATCGAGCAACATCGCCGCCGGTACGCGGCCGGCCAACAACTCGACCAACTGCTGCTGGTGCTTGTACCCGCAACGGAACGAGCGTTGCCAGTACTGCATTCCCCGGGTGATGTCGCCGGCCAACACGGCCTCTTGGCCCGCTTCAAGCAACACGGTCCCGGAAAACGGACGCACGCGAAGCGCCTGCCCCACATAGGCCGATTTGTCGCCGCCCTCGCCAGTTTTGTCGGTGCCCTCGCTGGAGAGAAACTGGAGCTTGGCCAGGTACAGGTAGCCCTCGCCTTGCAACGGACAGAGGGCCAGACCCTCATGCGTGTGCCGCAAAGCTTCCCGAAGGTATTCGCCTTGGCCTTGGAGCGTCTTTTGCAGCCAGGTTTCCACACTCGCGCGGGTTGTCTCGTCGGAGGCCGCGTTGCGGGCGCGCATCGCGGCGTCGCGAATCTGGGCCAACGGGATGCCGACTTCGGCGGATGCCTGTTGTTGTTGAAGATCGAAACGCTGCACATAAGCTTCGGCCAACCGCAGGCGGGCACGAGAGTTGTCCGGGGCATACCGCACGACTTGCTCCAACGCATCGATCATGCGATCCAGCACGGCCAGCGTGCTGGACTGCTGATCCTCGACGGTGACCCCGGCATCGGTTTCCAAGATCACTGCCGTTTCGACGCCCGTTTCGGCAGCTAGGGCCATGATCCGGTAGTGGTCCCAGTGCGGTTCGGCCAATACGGCGCCAAAGCGGCCGATAATCATCCAAATGCCCAGCGCCAATAGTCCCACGGCCAAGGTCGCCGGAATCAGGCGGCCGGAGATGGTTAGCGGTTGGGGTTGTTTCTGAGGATTCTTGCCGGCCAGTTGACGCATGCGAAACGCGCATCCGGCCAGCAAGGCGACCACGGCCATGCAGCCCGGTACATACCACACGAAATCGATGGCCGAGTGCAGTATACTGACGGAAATCCCGGCCAGGATCGCTCCTGTGCAAACGAGGCGTCGGCTCGAAGCGGCCGTTCGCAGGCCCTCGATACACCAGAACAAACACATCCCGATTCCCGCGACCACCATGGCCAGACCCGCGATACCCATTTCTAAGAGCGTCTGCAAGTAGCCGTTCTCGGCGTGCGTGTATTCGGTGGGCGAGGGTTCTTCGAGATACATGGGATAGACTTCGCGATGGCTTCCCACGCCGGCGCCGAGCAGAGCATAGTTGGGAATAGCCTTGGCCACGGCCGCCCAAATGGTCCGACGCGCGCCGCCTTCGTCTACCTCTTCGATCGATCCGGAGCCGAGCGTGTCCATGCGCTGCGAAAGGCGATCCGTCCCATTGATCATCAACAGCGATCCGATCAACAACCCCACGCCGCCCAGCCCGAGTGCGAACCGCGAGCCGAGTGTTCCGGCCCGATAGCAGACCGCTACGCAGACGGCCACGGCAATGGACATAGCCAACACGCCGCCTCGTGAGAGCGACATCAGCCCGGCGAACAGCACGATCCCCAAGGCCAGGCTCTTCAGCCCGGAAAGTTGCTGCTTGCTGGCGAACTGCTTGGCCCAGCGGCTACGCGTACTTGTTCGGCCATGCTTGCGAGAGGGTTTCTGTTGCAGCCACCAGATCAGCGGCCCCAGGCCCAGGGCCAGGAAGTGGGCAAAATGATTTCGATTCGTGAAGCTTCCCTTGGCTACCTTGGAGGTCTCGCTGAACGGATGCTCGTAGAACCAGAAGAACTTCCCGTTGCTCGCCAGCAATTGCACCAACCCCAAGCCGGCCATTGCAACGGCCGAGATCGCGATCCAACGCAACAGCCGTTCGACATCTTCCACCTTGTCGATTCGCTGCACGGTCACCAGAAACAGCAGCCCGTACGATAGGAACACCGGCAAGGCGCCCCAGGTGGCTGCGGGAGTCAGCGAAATACACGACCAGGCCCCCAGGCCGGTTGTCGAGTCGCCTTGGGCCGTCCATAGCGGCAAAAGTTCGGCCGTATGCGGGGCAAGCCGGGAAAGCAGCGAGGCGGAAAGCGGCGCCGTTTGCAGCAGCAACAACAACACCCCGCCGACCAAAAGCCACTCGGCCGACGAATAACGCCACGAGAACTTGCCGTTGAGAGCCTGCCGGCTCATCCAGGCCACGGCTATAACCACCGCCAACAACACGAACACGAATTGCCCCAAGGCCTGGCGTCCGCCCATCAACATCGGCACCACGAACACACAGCCCGCCAGTCCCCAGTCGACCACCTGCAGCAACACGCCGGCCGGCGACCGGTCCGCCGACACATCGCGAGTCGATCGTCGTCGAGACGGCCGTGTGGTCGATTCGGTTTTGGAGGTTCGAGGTGAAGGCATTGACAATAACCCGTTTAGCCGCCTAAGCAACACGTGTTGGAGTAATTCGATTTGGAGCAGGTTGTTCTCCGTCGAGATCCCAATCGTCGACTTCACTGCCATCGACTTCGCTTCGGGTGGTCTCTTCGGAGAGTTCTTCTTCCATGCCGTACCCGGGTGCGTAGCTGTACCCGTATCCGTAGTATCCGCGATCGTTCTCGGATCCTACGCGATTGACGACGACGCCCAGCAGCGGGATCTTCAAACTCGCAAAGCTCTCGACCGCCCGCATCACCGTGCGACGCCGGTTCTTCTCCGGCTGCACGACCATCACCACGCCGTCGACCAACCGGCCGATCACAATGGTGTCGCTGGTGGCCAGCGCGGGCGGGCTGTCGATGAGGATCTGGTCGTAAACGGCCTCGACCCCGGCCAGCAGTTCGGCGAACCGCGGGTTGGTCAGCAGTTCGGCCGGATTGGTCGGGCGCGGACCGGAAGCGAGCACGTCGAGCCCCTCGATTCCCGAAGGCCGAATATGGGCCCCGGCCATCTGAATGACGTTGTCTTGGCCGCGGATAATGCTCGAGAGTCCCTCGATACCACGCATTCCCATCAGGGCCGTCAGGCCGGGTCGACGCAGGTCGGCGTCGATCAGCAGCGTCTTCTTTCCCGACTGGGCATAGGAGACGGCCAGATTGGCCAGGATGGTGGTCTTTCCGTCACCCGGCTCGGAGCTGGAAATGACGATCTGCCGCACCTGCCCTTCGGAGAGCGCCAAGGCCGTACGCAAGGTCCGAAAGGCCTCGCACTCGGTGGCGTTGGGATCGGCGTGAACTTGCAGGGCGTCGGGGCCGACGGTTCCGGTCTTACTGAGGCGTTGCACCATGGCCAGGATCGGCGTGTTCAATTGAGTTTGCATCTCTTCGACCGATCGGAAGCGGTCGTCGAGGATATCCATCATGTAGACCAGCCCCATTCCCACGGTCAGGCCGCCGAACAGTACCATCAGGATCACCTGACGCAATCTGGGCGAGACGGGCCCGCCCGGCTCGATAGGCTCTTGAATGACCTCGGTGCGAATTTCCTGGCCATCGTCCTTCAGTTCGACATCGGCGATTTTGTTGACCAGTTCGCCGTTCAAAGTGAGCAATTGATCCTTCTCGCTCTTCAACATCAAGAGTTTCCCGCGTCGTTTATTGAGTTGGACGGCTTCCGCCCTGGCCCGATTGTACGTAGCCTGAAGCGAGGTTTCCAAACGCCAGATTTCGTTGAGTTCTCCCTGAACGATATCCAGCAGAATGGGGCCCAATTCGGTGTCCTGGAGTTCGGCCAGACGGTTGTCGAGCTCCCGCTTAAAGTCGGCCAGGGACCCTTGGTACATCTGAATCAGTCCGATCTTGCTGATGACGTCGGGATGTGCCGGCCCCAAGTCTTCCCGCATCGTGGCCAATTCCGCTTGCGCTCTGGTCAACTCGATCTGAACATTGGTCTGGTAGGAGGCGTCGTTTCGATTCAATCCCAGCCGGGTCCTCAAGAGTTCGGCGCCCACGACATCCTCGACGGCCGAGGCCGACTGCTGGAGATCCTGCCCGTTGTCGACTGCCGACCGAATGGCCGCCAGCGACGCTTCGAGTTGCATTCGTTCCTTCTGAACCTGATCAAGCTCGTTGCTGAAATAGACGACCGAATTCTGGACGGGATGAAGGACATTGCTCTCGGCCGAGATTCCTATTTCGCCGATCTCACTTCGCAGGAGGTCTAAGTCCCGGCTGATTTGGTCGTAGTCCAGTTTGTTGGTCGTCTTGGTGTCTTCCAGTATTCGAAGAAAGTCTCTGCCGGATCCCTTGTGCATCTTGTCGAGAAAGAGGCAATAGGAATCATAAACCGCGTTGACCACGCTCACTGCTGTCCGAGGGTCCTTGGAGCGATAGCTCAACTCGATGATGTTTGTGCCGCGTCCCAGCTTAGCGGAAAGGTTGTGCTTCAAAACGGCCGGCCAGGCTTCCTCGGGAATACCCGCCAAATCGATTCGATCTTCCGGCCTCAAGTGCTGCAAGGCGCCTTGGACCACAACGGCGCTGGTGAACAATTGCTCGAACGTCCCCATCAGGCTTTGCTGTCGGGTTCCGTCGGCCACGGACGAGACACTCTTGCCGGAGAGCACGGATCCCATCACCATAATCTCGGCGTCGGCCTCGTAGTAGCGGGTCGCCGTGCCGTAATAGACTCCGCCCAACAGCGCCGCGACGGCCAACGACGTCAGCACCACGTTCTTTCGGTAACGCAACGCCGAGACAAATTGCATCAACGCATGCACGATGTGCGTGGTCGAGTGCCCGTTGCGATCGCTGTGGACTACCGTCGGCTCTTCCAACATCGGAGAACTACCTCGTCTTAAAACATGGGAACGGAACTGCTCAAGCCGAACCGGATAAAGCTCTTGAATGTGTCGAGTACGAATGTCGCGGGTGTCTCCGCCACCGTGATGACATCGCCCGGGGCCAAGCGGGCGTTGGCCGGACCACCCTTCGCGGCGTCACGGACACTGGTTTCAATCACGATGGGTTTCTGTCCGGGAACTTGGCGGAGAATCGTGACCCGGTTGGCAATTTGCATCGTGCGACCGCCGGCCAAGGTCAGGGCATCCAGCAAGTGCATGTCGCGGTTGGTGGGTAACTCCAGTTCGCCCGGCGTGTGAACCAACCCTCGCACATAAACCGGCTTGGGTGACTTCTTCATGACGTACACCGTGTCGCCGTCTTGCAGATACTTTCCACCCGGGCCGTCCACGGCCGCCGTGGCCAGATTGACTCGAGTGATTCGCGCTTCGGGCATGGGGGGCATTTCGTATGCCGTCAACCGGGCCTGCGTGCCGTCGACAAGGCGCTGGGCAGGTGGGTACCGCGGTGAGGTTCGGCCGGCCGCGTGGCGGATCTCGATCATCTGGCCGGCATCTTCGCCAAGCCCGCCAGCCTCCACGATGGCGTTCATCAGGCAACTGCCGCCGCGGGGTAGCTCGTACACGCCTTGCTCCTCGACCGCGCCGATCACATTGATCCGGTTCATCCGTTGCTTCTTCATGGTCACGGTGACATAGGGTGGGTTTTGGAACACGCGATTTACGACCCCCTGGGCCGCTATCCTTTGTTCGGCCTCTTCCAACCTCAGACCCGCCAGCGGAACGTCGCCGATCGGTGGAATCCCGGCCATCCCGTCATCGCCGACGCGTACCGGAATCGTCGGTGTCTTGGTCTCGGCTGAAGCGGTTACGATCGTCACTTCCAGCAGATCACCCCGATCGATCAGTTCGCTGTCGACCGAGTAGTTCGTCAGTCGCGAGAGGTTGATCTCTTCGATGTTCTCCGTTAGCGGAGCAAGATACTCCGGCGGCAACTTGTCGGCCCGGAACGCCTGACTGGCGCAACCCAGCCCGGTCAACATCACCAACGCCAGGACAACCCGGCTGCTCAACTTGCACCGCGGTGTAACCATCACCGATCCATTTCCAATTGTGTTGCTCGCACGGATGGAGCCAGGGTCGGCCACCCGCGCCCAAAGTGTTGTGTTCATGTGACGGACTGCTAGCCCGTCACCGACCTGCAGCGCGTAACGTCGCTACAGGACAGCGTGCAATCTGTATCGGTCGCGGCGACCTTGAGGCTTGAGCGAGAAATTCCGGTTATCTCGCCTAGGGGGAATGCGTAAGATAGAGAAGTCCCGCTTGCGGCTTTGCAAGGAACCCGTCAAGAAAGAGGCGTAATACCCAATACCCTACGGGCTAGCCGGCTGCTTGGCCGCCGGCAGGCGGTTGTCGACCGTCGCGTTGTGATAGATGACCGGCGCCGCGATCGCACCGACCGCGATGCCCGAAACGGTGGCCGCGTGGCTAAGACTCGTGAACGGAAACGGACTAGGTCCGCGGCCGCGAACTACCGGAGAATCCAGCGGCACGTCCATTCGACTCAGCGCCCGAGGCGGGGCTGTTCGCGTGGACCAAACGCGATAGGGCCAAGCGGCCGACACGCCGGGCCCTTCGATCCGCAACAGGTAGAGCCCGTCGGGAAGATTCCTTAGCGCGAACCGGCCATGACGGTCGGTCCTGGTCACTGCCACGGCAGAGCGGTCTTTCAGGAGCGTGACGTTCAAGCCGGAGGGCATGACCGTACGAGACGCTCGACTTGCATCGGTGACACGCCCATGCAAGACGCCGTTCGGTTGAAGGGCCACATCGGCAATTACCGACTTGCCGACCGCGTTTTGGGGCAATACTTCTGATCCGGCAGAAGGTTGGACTCCTAGGGGCAGTCCGAGAAGCCATGCGGCTACGGCGATCCACACGAGAAGTGGAAGTCGTCGGGCTGTATCGAGTCGGAGATAATTCACGTCGCGGACCCCCCACAAAGCGTCACGGGCTGGCCGGTTTGCGATTAGAGCTATAAATGATGATGGGCAGGGCGATCATGGCCCCAATCACGCCGGCGACCAAAAGTTCGTCGTTGAAGAAAGCGTCTTTCCAATGGCGTTGTCCTCGCACGAC
>CAYYOX010000151.1:0-11809 GCA_964473065.1 uncultured Planctomycetaceae bacterium
TCCAGCCACTAAACACCGTCGATCAGTCGAATGGCTTCCTTCACCAGTTGCGGCGCCGCAGGGCCGGGGAACTTCTCCGAACCGACCTGCTCGATTCTTCCCACCCTCGTCAGCCCGTGGAAGTAGATCTCCTTCTTTGCCAAGTCGATCACGGCGGTCGTGGCGGCAATCTGTTTGGGGTGTACGACCAGACGCTGCTGGTCGACCTTGACCAACTTGAACGGAACCGGACGATCCAGCAACCCCGCCCCGATCGCCACGCCTTCCAGCGGCATCCCGATCTTCGTCAACCCAGACTCGGCGAACTGGGCCTCCAACGTTGCCGCGGAGCAGGGTAACCGCGCGCTGATCATTTCCAGTGCCCGATCCATCACAGGAGCGAGCGTCTTCTTGATGTTCTTGTGTTTCTTGGTCAGCTTGGCACAAACCTGGCGAATCCGCTCGCGCGTAATCCCGAACTGCTCGCCAATCTCCGTAAGCGTGTGCTGCCGGCCGTCCTCCCAACCGTAATAGCCGATCAGAATCCGCCGGTTTCGCTCGTAGGGCGTGGAGCCGAAAACCTGTGTCAACTCCTGCTCGAGCGTCAGTTGCGGCATCTGCTGTACCCGCGCGATTAACCCGCCCACTTGCTCGGCCGCCTAGGTCGGGTCGGGTGGATCTTGGGATCGGTCAAGCAAACGCTGGGCCAACTGGGCTGCCGTTTGTACCTCAATGTCCACCTCGTGCATCAACGGACCGAATCGCGGATCCTCACAGCGAATCTGCGCCGCGTTGGGTAACTCGGCGAGTCGTCCGGCCTGCACGGAAAGCTCCTCGCAGAGAACTCGCGGCGGTGCCTCGGCTAGGTCGCCCGCAACACCGGCTTCTTGGGGTGATTCCAACGCGCTGAGCAGATCTACCAAACAGCGTGGTCCAAACGCGCGAATCGAGAGGATCTTTCCTATCGTATAATCACCCAAGGCCGAAGGGTCGTCCTCGAACCCCTCCCGCGCCAGGCAGCGACGCGTTCGGTTTTCCAACGGCAAGTCGTCGAGCCGCGTCTCCTTGGGTGGCCTGGGGAAGTGGCGGTGCTGAAATACCTTCCGCGCCTGGTGCGTCGCCACGCGATCGATCACCACCTTAGAAAGCTCGAACAGCGTCTCCGGAGAAAACCGCTCCCAGGCGGTCTCATCCAGATCGCACAACCGCCATCGAGCATCCGACTCCGAGGGTTGCAGTCCCTTAGGGATCGGCTCCAGCAAGAACTCGCGAAGCGTGCTCGGCGCCACGCGCTCGCCAGGTCGCGGATAGCGATTCGTCACTTTCGGGGTTGCCAACTTCCGACCCTCCAGACCAAGCCAATATACGCGGTCACTAATCGCATTGTAGCTCAGAGAAGGGGTGTTGAAAAGGGGCTCAAAAAAAATCGGTCGCGCGGGTGGTGCTTCACCACCACCGCGAATTGCATGGCAAACAGCGAAGTCCTTGCTGTGCGGTGCCGCATTCCGCTTGGCCCTCTCGGGTTGGCAGGCCGAGTCGACTGTGACACTTTATGGCGCACTTCGGATCAAGAGATGCCGAAAGGGCCTCTTACGTCAAGCGTGAGTTGGTGAGCCAATTCAACCTGCCATTCGCACGAACGGTCCGACTTTCGGTCATCGTAAGTCAAAGCCGGCATTTCGGCGTGTCCGAGATTACCCTCAATGGGGCGCGAAGCGACATCAAGGCCTCGGGCTCGTAAGTCTCTTACCCGCAAAACCGCGACATAATATCCCTTGGCGTTCGCTCCTTGTGCAGCCTCTCCGATCGTCCGGTATTTGTCACGATCGACGGACAACCCGGTTACATCGTCCGGACGCGGCCGAAAGGCTTTAGGAGACAAAATCTTGTCGCTCGGGATCGTACCAATTCATCGAAACCGGAACCCTCCGGTAGATTAGCTCGTCATCGTCTACGGGTTCGACATCGTTCGAGGCAGTCATGCTTGAGATTGACGCGCTTGAGTTTGGATCGACGCAGGCGTCTAGCGCAGGGTCTGCCGATCTACCAATTGAGAGTCGTGGAACGCGAGGTACTCGATCGAACCGTCTTCATGAATTTCGAATGTTTCAAAGTCGCGGCCTTCGCGATGTTCAAACACGATTCCGCCCTCGCCGTCGGGAGCAATCCGCGATGGCGCCGGCATCTCGTGCCTGCACATTGTCAAGGCAAGAGTGGACGCCACACTGATAATCTCCCGAGATGGCGCTTCAATATCGTCGTCTTCCAGTTGTTCAGGATTCCTCCCCCACTCGATCAATTGGCCGTCGATTAGACGCTCCCACGCAAGCCGTTCCTGATGAGATTCTCCACTCGACAGCGTTTCTTCGTATACTGCCCCGGTGTCAATCACGCTCGACATAGGCTCCGAAATAGTCTTGGACTGTTCAAGGCTCTGCATGATACACTCCCCAATACTTGTGTGCCTTTTCGGATGTCAATTCTTTGAATGCTCTCACAATAGTCTCGTGCCCAATATCCAATCCTTTGGTCAGGTTCTGCTTGGGATCGCCTTCTGGAATAGGTCCGCGAGCCGTCAAGTTCATCACGAGGAGTTCTTCCGTCTCTTTCCCGGCAGGGTTCTTGCGACGACGGTGGCTCAAGTTGACGTGAAGGCGACCTTGCAGAGGTTTGATTTCATAATGCCACTCGCCGCCAAAGCTCTCCAAACTGATTGAGGTTTCGCCTGTTGACAGAGCAGGCAATGTCGGGAACAGGGTGAGCCAATCCTTTGGTTCGTTCCAGACGGTTCCTTTGGGAAGATGATTGACGTAGGTTACTTCCCACTGATTCGGCCGCCATTCTCCAAAGCACAGATTGGCCAAAAACTGCTTAAAAGCGTCCAGCGACACATCAAATTCGGTTTTGACTCCACCATAACTCGGGTATTCTTCCCCGGACTGCCCAAGCCAGTTGTAGTGCAGTCGGCCGTTCTGCACCTGGATCATTCGGTTGTTCTCAGCGTTTCGGATCTGCAATCGCGAGCTGATAGCTTGAGATAGACTCAATTGCAAACCACCGGGCCCCCAGCTTTTCTTGTTGAACTCCTCAAACTGCAATTCCAGCGGGGGCACGTCGCTAACTTGAGTCCAGTCTCCCTCCAGACCTTTCCAAAAAGCCCCTAAATGAGCATTGCTAAACCCTAGCAACGGCTCGAATTGAACCCCCAAAACCTTTTCGATAACGGGGGGGCGTTCAAACTTGGGGAGAGAACTCATTCTAATATGATCCATTTGCTGAATTCAAAAGCCGACTGACGGCCCTCAGTCTTTTATACGCGGCTGGGGGCTATTTGGCCCGGATTTTCTGACACAAGCTACACACAATGATACCTCGCGGCAAGGCCTTTCTATTGTAGTGCTCATCCTCGGCACAGGACAGTTGGCCCATTGAGACGTTATTTCTTTCACCGTTGACCCCACCTCGCTGATGGCATGCTTAGACACCCAGCAGCAGGGTTCTCGCGGCCGATCCAACGGGTCGTGACACAACGCAAGCACATGGAACCCGCCCTACTTGCCGACCGCATACAGATGTCGGGCTGTGGCTAGGTACAGCACGCCGTTGGCGGCTGTGGGGGTGGTGAAAATGCGGTCGCGCAGCCGGATCCGTGCCAACACATCGAGCTGCTTGCCGGCCGAAAGGACCCACAGCGTCTGCCGGGCCGTGCCCAGGTAGATCTTCCCGTCGGCTACCAGCGGCGAGCCCCAGACCATCGGACCCATCGCGTGGACCCAATAGACCTCGCCCGTCTCGGCGTCGAGACACTTCAGCCGGCCGGCGAAATCGACCAGATACAACAGCCCGTCGGCAATGGCCGGCGTCGAGCAACTCGAACTCATCTCCTCGTGCGACCAGACCAGGGCCGATCGGGTCACGTCGCCCGTCTTGGTCGCGTCGAGGCACGTCAGCCAACCCCGCGGCATGTTGTGGAACGGGTCCTGCGTGAAGACGACATAGACGCGGTTGTTGTAAAACACCGGGTTGGCGATCACTTCGTAAGATGTCGAATCGTGCTGGTGGTCGATCGGCACCTCGTCCTGAGTTTGGGCCAAGGGATGGCCGTTGAACCGCCACACGTTTTTCAACTTCCCGGGCTGATCGCCGATGGCGGCCGGATCAAGTGCATGGGCCGCGTACAGGTATCCATCGCCGGCGCCGAAATACAAGTGTGCCTTGCCGCCGACTTGCCCCAAC
Organism: uncultured Planctomycetaceae bacterium; assembly: GCA_964473065.1. GTDB lineage: Bacteria > Planctomycetota > Planctomycetia > Pirellulales > Thermoguttaceae > CAYYOX01. The sequence goes on from CAYYOX010000151.1 coordinate 4,216, forward strand.
GTTGGCGAACTCCACTGCCCGTGAAAGATGTCCGCCCCAATGCCGAAATCATCCCGTGCGACCAGCTTGCCCGTGTTCTTGTTGACCACGATCAGGCTGGGTGCTTCGGGATTATCCACGCGGCTGTGCGTCCACTCCACTCCGTTGGACGTGCTCACATAGAGCAAGTCGCCGAAGACCAGCACCGAGCAATTCGACGCATTGTGCGGGCGAACGCCCAACTCGGCCGCCATGTCCAGCAGCCACACGATGTCGGCATCCTTCGGCCCGGGCACGACCGGATCTTCACCGGGGGCAACCATGTGCCGCCCTTCGTCCTTATATGGCCCGTCGTTGCCGTTGGCCATGCCTTCGACATCCAGGCAAACGACTTCGCACCGGTTGGTCACGACGTAAGCCCGGCCGTTCTCGACCGACGGCGGCGAGCAGATGCCGCAGTAGTGCCAGTCGGAGAACTTGTACTCGTACATCTTCGGCACGATCAACTGCCAAAGGAAATCACCCGACTTCTCGTCAAAACACATCAAGACACCCCGATCCTCGACGAACCGAGGATCCCGCGGCGAGTCGTTATTGGTCCCCACAAAGACCTTACCCCCGGCCACAATGGGCGAGGCATAAGTCATATTCCCCAGCCGGGCGATCCACTTGACGTTTTTTGTGGTCGAGAGGTCCATTTGCCCGGTCTGCATGTCGCGTTTCCCCGGCTCGAACTCGACCGGCAGTCCCGTCTCGGCAGCCACCATGTTTCGAGAATGAAGCTCCCCCCACTGCGACTGATCGGCAGCCGGCGAAATGGCAGTCGACATAAGGAACGCGCCAAAGATCAGACCTAACGAGGTAACAAGACTTCGTTTCATATCAGTGTACTCCGCAATGCTATTGATCAATGTGGTCTTCCCCACGAAAAGTGGACAGCAACAACGTCTCGATAGCTTTCGGGATAGTTGACTGAAGACTGTGCTTTCCTGGGGGACGTCCCCCAGACCCCCGAAAGGTTTTGCGCTTGGGACCAGTTCCCGGTGTGTGGTTTGAAAAACGGGGCGACGCGGCGAGATGACTCGCTCACGTCGCACACCGGTCTACTGGGTCGCATAGGCGCTCGGGTTGCTCCTCAGCAGAGCCCTATCCTCCGATGCGACATGGTTTATTCTAGCCGACGCAAACGTGGCGTCAACAGCCCGGAGGAAAAAGGTGACAGGCGCCTTTTGCCGGATCACCGGCTGTCGGTATGTTATTTCCTGAGAGTTGCCTAAAACATCAGCATCCCGAATCCTCACCAAAAGGAGATGCTGATGCGACGAAGCCGTCATCACAACCGCGCCGTTCAACTCGACCTGTTTCAGCCGCCGCCGGCAACACTTCGGTGGAAAACTCTGCCGGGGGAGGTTCGTCAACAGGTTCTGCCGATGGTCGTGCGGCTGCTCAAGGAACATCACGTCGGCCATCCGGCAGCGGCCGTGCTGGCTTTCTGCGTTGCGTTGGCGGCGTACAACCAACTGACGGTGGTCAAAGCGGCCTTACGTGCGGTCCATGGCGAAGAAACGGTGGACGCGCACGTGTCGAGTTACTATCTGGCCGGCGAAATCGCCGGCACATGGCAAGGCTTGGCGATCGCCGTAGAGGACCCAATCTGGAGTCACCGCTTTGCCGATGCAACAGCATCGCAGATGGCTCGCTTCCTGCTCCGTGCCGCGAAACTCGTCGACCTCTCCACCTTTCAGAAACACCCACGCGGCCCCAAGAAGCCGCCACCCAAGAAAACCAGCGGAAAGAAACGGAAACACGTATCTATCGCCCGAATTCTAGCCAAACGCAAACCTGCCGCGTGCTAGCTTCAAAGAGATGGTTTCACGCACCCTACAAAGCTGCGTCTTCCCCACTTCTTTTTCCCCTATTCTTTTTCCCCTTTTCCCGTCTTTCCCATTCTCACCCCGGCGACCATCTAACATATCATCGGCCCACAGCCTTGGCCATGGAATGCTTGGAGGATCGGCGATTGTTGTCGGCCACCGCGTTCAGTATCCTGCCGTATGTCCAGGATCCGACGGGCACGTCGCGCATTTCTGCAAAGCACCGAACGTTTTCAGCGAGCACCCCTCGGATGGTGAGAGAAACGGTTGTTTGCCCCCACCTCCGAGGGAGCTCTGAAATTGTTTTCACCGCATGAGGGAAAATTGCTTGACGCGTGGCCATCGCAGGGGGTAGAATCCGCGAATAGGTACTCCGGGCCGCTGTTTTGTCGGCGGTGGACAATTTGGGAACCTTGTTTTGGAGGGCGTGTATCATGAGACATTGTGTGCGTTTTCTGGTTGTTGGACTGGCGTGCGTGCTGGTCCCGGTTGTGGCCGTCGCCGATCCGGGTGATCTGCTGCGGATCTTCGAGAACCCGAACCCGGGTTTTAGTGACTATTTCGGGGCCTCGATGGCCGTTTCGGGGGACAAGGTGCTGATCGGGGCGCCCTACGCATTTGGCGAAACCGGTGAGGTTCGCGAAGGGGCAGCCTACCTGTTCGACGGCAATACGGGTGAGCTGTTGCGAACCTTCTTGAGCCCTGAACCGTCCGGAACACCCCAGCATTTCGGCTCCTCTGTGGCGACTGTGGGCGAGAACTTCCTCATCGGAGGCCCAACTGGCACAACGGTGGATCCGGTTTCCGCTGCCTATTTGTTCGATGGTTCCACGGGAGAGTTGCTGCAGACTTTTCGGGACCCAGTTACCTCGGGGCCCATCTTCGATTATTTCGGCTCACCAGTAACGGTTCTCGGAGAGAATATCTTGGTCGGTGATTCGTCGGAATCCGCATCCGACTATCGTGCCGGCGCGGTCTACCTTTTCGACGCCTTGAGCGGGGAATTGCAGCGGACGTTCTCGAACCCGCATCCCGATCAGGAACTGCTGTTCGGCCATGCCGTGGCCGCCGTGGGGTCCAACGTGTTGGTGGGAACGCCGGGCGACGATCCGATCGGCGGCGCTGGCCGCGCCTACTTGTTTGACGGCTCCTCGGGTGAATTGCTCCTGACCCTGAATGATGGGACATACGATCCGGACACGGGAGAAGGTTGGAGCTACGACGGGGATCACTTCGGCCGAACGGTAGCCGCCTACGGAGATGATTTTCTTGTTGCCGGACACTCTTACTCGGACTCGGAACGCGCAGGGGTCTTTTTGTTCGATGGAACCAGCGGTGAGATACTCAACCGTTTCATGTATCCCGGGTTCGATGAATCCGATGGTTTCGGGCTCTCGATCACGGTGGTGGGTGATGATGTGTTGGTGGGTGCGGCCGGCTCCGGAAGCGGCAAGGGAGGATACCTGTTCGATGGCGGGACGGGCGACCTGCTTTTGACCATACCTGACCCGGGCGTCGGCACCTTCTTCGGGACCGCCTTCGGGGCTCCCGTCGCATCATTCGGCCGTGATATCCTCATAGCAGCACAAGGTGACGACAGCGCCGGACAGGATTTCGGGCGAGTGTATTTGTTTCAAGGCGTGCCTGAACCGTCCACTTTCGCCCTGTTAGCCATGGGTGCCGCAGTCGGTTTGATTGCCACGTGGCGCAGCCGTAGAAGGGCTGCACGACGCCAGATGGGATAAGTTAGAGTTTGCGATTCTTGACATGGATGTGGCGCGGTTGTTGCGCCTCGATATCTTGCACCGAAACGGTGAGCCCTTCACTTTCAAAGGAGGCCAGTCGATGTTCGCCAGATTCTTCAAACAGTTCCGTGATCACGCACACGTGCGCAAAGTGGCCCATCAGAATCGGAGTTCTCATTTGCGGCGGCTACGACTCGGCGTAGAGACGCTGGAGGACCGCCGCTTGCTCACGGCCGGTCCCTTCAAAATAGTAATGCTTCCCGACACACAGTTTTACTCGGACGATAACTACCCACAGTTTGATTGGATCTTCGGCGAGCAGACGCAATGGGTAGCCGACCAGATAAACGTAGAGGAGGAGAACATCGTTTTCCTCACGCATGTCGGCGATCTTGTTCAGAATGGAGGCGACACAGACGAGTGGGGGATTGCTGATCCGGCGATGGGCATACTTGACAGTGACGTTTCCTCGCTACCTTACGGTGCTTCGCCCGGCAACCACGATTACGACGTGACGTCAGGGTGGTATCCGCACGGGAATTTCTCTGAATTCGTCAATTACTTCGGTCCCACCCGTTACGCGAATTACGAGCAGCGATGGGGCGCAAACACGTACGGTTACTCCGCCGCGCCGGAAATCGATGGACTGAATCACTTCCAGATCTTTACCGGCGACGGCCAGCAGTACCTCAACATCTCGCTGGAATGGCAAGCCCGACAGGAGTCGATCAACTGGGCCCAGGCGGTCATCGATGCGCATCCCGACCTGCCGGTGATCATCTCGACCCATGAATACCTTGGCACAGGGAACCCGGCGGCCCACAGGATCTCAGCCCCCGCCGGCGGGGCAGAGCGAGTCTACCACGACGGTCAGCAAATCTTCGACGAGTTGGTGTACTCCAACCCGCAAGTCTTTATGGTATTGTCCGGGCACGTCACGGGTGCCGGTCGATTGACATCCTCCAATGCGGCCGGCCAAGGCGTCTACGAAATGCTAGCGGATTACCAGAATTCGCAAGACGGCGGCAACGGCTACTTGCGCATTATGGAGTTCGATCCCAGTGTCACGGTGGACTCGATTCAGGTCACCACCTATTCGCCCAGTGTGGACGCGTCCTTGACAGACGGTGCCAACCAGTTCGGCCTGGACGTGGATTTTGCCGATCGTTTCAGTTTCGCGCCCACGGCGCGGCTTTATGCGCCGGTGGACAATGATGTGCAGGACCAGGACCACACGGTCAACAGCGTGAAGGTCGATTCGCCCCAGGCGGAGTTTCAGATCCAACTCTACGGCCACTCGGACGGGATCGACGACAACACAGTCGACGCCGATGTGCTGAGCATCGAGCGGGACAGCGTGCTCATGGATCCCTCGACTTACAGCTTCACCTACAACACTACCGATGACCGCATCACGTTGCGTAGGAACGACAATCAGTTGTTCGATTTCGGAACCTATGAGATCACGGTCAGCCTTACTGGGGACAAGATCAAGGACTCCGGCGACCCCACCGCTCGCGAAATGCCGCAGACCGTGTTCACGGTTGAGGTCTTCTCGCCCGGAAGCGATGAGTATTCGTCCAAGCTGGTTCCTGAGCACTCGACCTGGCGGTATCTCGATGACGGATCGAATCAGGGTACCGCGTGGAGAGAAAGCAACTTCGTTGACAGCAGTTGGGATCTGGGGCCCGCCGAACTCGGCTACGGAGATAACGCCGAGGGCACGGTGGTCAGCTACGGCCCCAGCGCGACCGACAAATACGTCACCACCTATTTCCGCCACGACTTCGAAGTGCCCAACCCGACGGCCATTGAGGCTCTCGAACTTAAACTGCGCCGAGACGACGCCGCGGTGATCTATCTTAACGGCTACGAGATTGAGCGAAGCAACATTACCGGCACCGTTGATTATCTGACGTCGGCGGACGTTGCCGTCGGGGGCGGCGGCGAACTGATCGCCGACGCCGTGACTCTGGATGCCGCGGACCTTTCGCGCCTCGTTGAGGGAACCAATACCCTGGCGGTCGAGATACACCAATACATCAACCCGAGTACACAGACCGTCACCAGCAGCGACATCAGCTTCGATCTGGAACTGGCGGCGACCTACACCATCCCCACGCTGTTTGACGCCGGTTCCGGCATCCTCTCGGTCTTCGGCAGCCCTGGCGCAGACGAGATCAGCCTGGCCGCCGATGCGCAGGACTACGTGACGATCGATACGGGCAACGGCCCCGTGAGGATCGTACCGAACGTCGCGGCCGGCGACGTGGTGGAGATTCGCGTCTACGGCTACGCCGGCGACGACACGATCGACCTCTCGGGCGTGGATACCGACTTCACTTCCCTGGCCGCCTCCGGCGCCATCCGCATCGAGGCAGCCGAGGGCAACGACACGATCATCGGCAGCGACGACTTCGGCGTTACCTACGTCTTCAACGGGGACAACCTGGGAACCGATGCCATCAATCCGGACCAGGACGGCTCGAACCTGGAAAGCGGCGACATCCTCCAGGTCGCCGCTGGCAGCGTCGCCACTTTCGCGAATGACCTCACCATCGACAGTGGGGCGACCTACGCGCCGCAACTGGATGTAAACCGTGACCCGGAACCGGAGACTTTGATTGCGGGACGGGTCGACGTGGCGGGAACCGCGAACCTCGACGGCACGCTCTTGCCGCAGCGCTGTCGGCATCAAGACGGCGACGATCCGCTCGATCCTAAGGATTCGCCGCCCCTGCTTTCCCACTCGGAGGAACGATACGTCTACGGCGGGTACACGGTGCAGGTCATCAATGCACAAACCATTACCGGCACGTTCGCCACCGCCCCGCTTCCGCATGACCTCGACGACCACCTGGGCCACGGCGTATTCCTGACCGATATATTCAGCGGCACGGACGGGCACAGCGAGGCCGTAAAGTACGACGACGACATCGTACATCTCGATCTGTTCCAGGCCGCGCCCGGCGACACGGACGGGAACCGAAAGGTCGAAGGGGCCGACGTCCTAAGATTCCTAGGCGCCGGCAAGTTCGACGACCCCGACTTCGCCGAATGGTGGGAGGGAGATTTCGACGGCAACCATCGGTTCAGCAATGACGATATCTTGCTCATGCAGGCGGAGTCGCTATTCGGTGACGGGACCTATTGGACTGGCGCTGATGCCGGTGCTGATCAGGGCGGGGAAAGCGCTCCGATGGTCGGATCGACGGTGGGGTTGATCCTCACGCCGCAGGGGCTGATGATCGATACGCATGGCGCGGCGATCAATGGCTATGTGATCGAGTCGGAACTGGGGATCTTTACCGGCAAACGAGCCAAGAACCTGGGTATGTTTCGCGAGGATACCGATGGGCGGATCAGCGGGTCGTTCGACTACGTGCTCGACGGAAAGCATGTGCTGGGTAAGGTGATCGGCAACGAGTTCGCCGCGGTCGATCTGGGCACGGACCTGACGCTCCGCTACACGATCGAAGGCCAGACGGGCATCTACACGGCCACGATCGCCACCACGGCCTCGGCCGAAACGCTGATCTGGCTGGCCGACTATGACGCCGACGACGAGTCGACCTTCTCGCACGGCATCGACCCGGCCGCCGCCAACCTGCTGCTGGCTACGCTGTAGCGGGCGACGGGTGCCAACTTGCAGCCGGTCAGTTATGCGGTTGTTCCGGTGACCGAGGCGGTCAATGCGGTGTTGGTCGATCTGTTTCAGGCTGCGCCGGGTGATACGGATGGGAATCGGAAGGTTGAAGGGTGGGATATTCTCAATATCCTCCAGGCCGGGCTGTTTGGCGACGGCGTAACGTCCGAGGCCGTTTGGGGAAAATGGGGATTTTGACGGCGACGGCAAAGTGGCCGGCTACGACATCCTGATGCTCTTGCAGACCGGATTGTTTGGCGACGGGACGTATCAGGGAGTGCTTTGTGAGACGCCCGTCAAGAGTGCGTCGGTCAAGACAGATTGGATCGGGCAGTTCGAGGCCGTCCGGC